>NZ_KB290491.1:0-316 GCF_000282835.1 Pandoraea sp. B-6
ACGCGAAGGCGAGCCCCCGCGCGGCTAATTGACGCACCGAACGCCGCGACCCGCCGCCATCCCCTGACGGACGGCGGGTGCGCGGCGGCCGGGGCCCGGCACGCGGTGCCCGCCTTGCGGTAAAGTACGCTCCATGCGCTTCGATCCCGAACCCATTTCGCATGGCCAGACCGGCAAGACGGCCGTTCTGCTGATTAACCTAGGCACGCCCGACGAGCCGCGTCCCGCGGCCGTGCGCCGCTATTTGCGCGAGTTTCTGTCGGATCCTCGCGTCGTGGAAATTCCCTCGTTGATATGGCAGGCGGTGCTGCGGGCG
>NZ_KB290491.1:326-31477 GCF_000282835.1 Pandoraea sp. B-6
GGGAATCCTGCCGTTCCGCTCGCGCCAGTCGGCGCAGAAATACGCGACGATCTGGACGCGCGACGGCTCTCCGCTCAAGGTGAACACCGAATACCAGACGAACGCGTTGCGGGCCTTGCTGCACGCGAACGACTACGACGTGGTCGTCGACTACGCCATGCGCTACGGCAACCCGTCGATTCCGGAGCGCATTCGTGCGCTGCGGCAAACTGGCGTCGAGCGCATTCTGGTTCTGCCGCTCTATCCCCAGTATTCGAGCAGTACGACCGCCACCGCGACCGATGCCGTATTCCGCGTGCTCGGCCGGCTGCGCAATCAGCCCGATGTGCGCACGGTGCGCGACTATCACGATCATCCGGCGTACATCGAGGCATTGCGTCAGCAGGTCGAAGGCTACTGGCAGCAGCACGGCCGGCCCGATTTCTCGGCAGGCGAGCGACTGTTGCTGAGCTTTCACGGCGTGCCGCGCCGCACGCTCGACCTAGGTGATCCTTACCATGATCAGTGCGTAAAGACCGCGCGTGCGCTGGGCGCCGCGCTGGGCCTCGACGAGACGACCTGTCGTCTCACGTTTCAATCGCGTTTTGGCAAGGCCGAATGGCTCCAGCCTTACACGGCACCCACGCTCGAAGAGCTGGGCCGTGGCGGCACACCCCGTGTCGATGTGTTCTGCCCCGGCTTCACGTCGGACTGTCTCGAGACGCTCGAGGAAATCAATATGGAAGGGCGCCACGCGTACCTGTCCAGCGGCGGCAAGGCATTCCATTTCATCCCATGTCTGAACGGTGCGAGCGCCTGGATCACGGCGCTTGGCGAAATTGCTGCGCGTCACCTGCAAGGGTGGCCGGTGCTCACGCCCGAGGGCGCCGCTCAGGCGTCGGCGGCGGCGGTGGCATCGACCCGGCAACGGCAAGTCGCGGCCGTGGCGGCGTTCGACGAAGCCAATGCGGCGGCGGCAGCGTCGGCCTTATCGGCGCAGGGCCAACCCGGAGCGGACACGTGAGCGTCAAGGTGGACGATTCGCCGCAGGCCGCCACCCGCATCGACAAATGGTTATGGGCGGCGCGCTTCTTCAAGACGCGTTCCCTCGCCACGCAAGCCGTCGACCGTGGGCGGGTGCTGTGCAACGACGCCCGGGTCAAACCGGCGCGCGACGTGCGCCCGGGGGACCTTGTCACGGTGGATAACGGCAGCACGCGCTGGGGAGTGCGTGTGAAGGCCATCGCGGAAGTCCGGGGCTCGGCCCCGGTGGCACAGTCGCTGTATGAAGAGACCGACGCCAGTCGGCGCATGCGTGCGGATGAGAGTGAACGCCGACGTTTGTTTCAGGAGCCCGCGGCGCAAATGCACGGGCGGCCGACGAAACGGGATCGACGGCGTCTCGGTGGCGTTGGCGAATAGAGGGGACGTGCGAGAGCGCTGACCCGTCGATGAGACGGCCGCGCCCTCGGGTGACTAGCGCGAAGGAATTCCGGTATTGGACGAATGCACCGGAACGCCCGGCATTTCAAAGTCGTGATACAGCACCGCCCGCACGCCACCGTATTCGGTATCGCGGGGGGTGACTGCGCCGGACAAGCAGATCGTAATCGTTACCGTCGTCACCAACGCAAGGATGAAGACAACAGCCAGTGGCAGCTTCATGATGCGCTCCTGAGAGAACGCTCGACGGGACGGGGGATGTCCGGCGAGCGGCCGGGTTCAGCGCGGCACATACATCCGCTGAACCGTATTTCATGTTAGGTCGCAGCAACGGCCGATACAATAGTGGACTCGTAACGCGTGTAACCGGATATTTATCGGCACGCGGCGCGCACCGGCATGGCGCACAGCGCGCCGCCAGCCCTTGAAATCGGTGTGAACGCCCCTACTATCCAAAGGGATTTGAACCGGTGGCGCATCGTCGTGGTGCGCCGCAAGAACCTTTTGACGACTCAAGCTCATGACTGAACCGCAAAACACCCCCGATCAGCCGATTCCGTCCCAGGCCGAAGCGGCCCCGACCGACGCGGCGGGCGCGAACGACGCGCTGCCCTCGGTCGAGGCGCAACTGCTGGCGGCCCAGGCCGAAGCGGCAGCCCTGCGCGACGACGCCTTGCGCGCGCGCGCCGAGATGGAGAACGTTCGCCGCCGTGCGGAAGAGGACGTGGCAAAGGCGCGCAAATTCGCCGTCGAGAGTTTCGCGGAGAACCTGCTGCCGGTGATCGACAGCCTGGAAGCGGCCGCGGCCGACAAAAGCGGCGATGTGGCCAAGCTCCAGGAAGGCGTCGCCCTGACGTTGCGCCAGCTTGTCTCGGCGCTCGAACGCAGCCGGGTGACGGTCATCGACCCGGCCGGTGCGAAGTTCGATCCGCATCAACATCAGGCCATTTCGATGGTGCCCGCCGAGCAGGAACCGAACACCGTCGTCGCGGTACTGCAAAAGGGCTACCTGATCGCCGATCGCGTGCTGCGCCCGGCGCTCGTGACCGTCGCGGCGGCCAAGTAATCGGGTCGCGCCGGCGTCGAACGTCATGACATCATGGCAAGTTTCGGCGTTCCGGCAACCGTCACGGCATTCCCGGCCGTGGACTGCACGGGCGTCATGCCGATGGATACGCTGGCATGACGCGGGGTAAAACCGGACGACAAGAAGGGTCTTGAAATGGACCGGGCTGCACCCATATGACGTGCAGATCAACGATTTGAGCGGGCCACAGGCCCCACGGAACGACGCAAAGGACGCTAGGAGAAATAAACATGGGCAAAATCATTGGTATCGACTTGGGCACCACGAACTCGTGCGTGGCCGTCATGGAAGGCAATCAGGTCAAGATCATCGAGAACGCGGAAGGTGCCCGCACCACGCCGTCGATCATCGCCTATATGGAAGATGGCGAGATTCTGGTCGGCGCACCGGCCAAGCGCCAGGCGGTGACCAATCCGACGAACACGCTGTACGCTGTCAAGCGCCTGATCGGCCGTCGCTTCGAAGAAAAGGAAGTGCAAAAGGACATCGGCCTGATGCCTTACAAGATTGTCAAGGCTGACAACGGCGATGCCTGGGTGGAAGTGCGCGACCAGAAGCTGGCCCCGCCGCAGATTTCCGCCGAAGTGCTGCGCAAGATGAAGAAGACCGCCGAGGACTACCTGGGCGAGCCGGTCACGGAAGCCGTGATCACGGTGCCGGCCTACTTCAACGACAGCCAGCGTCAGGCCACGAAGGACGCCGGCCGTATCGCTGGTCTGGAAGTCAAGCGCATCATCAACGAGCCGACCGCTGCCGCACTGGCATTCGGTCTGGACAAGAAGGAAGGCGGCGACCGCAAGATCGCGGTGTATGACCTGGGTGGCGGCACGTTCGACATCTCGATCATCGAAATCGCGGACGTGGACGGCGAACACCAGTTCGAAGTGCTGTCGACCAACGGCGACACGTTCCTCGGTGGCGAAGACTTCGACCAGCGCATCATCGACTACATCATCGGCGAGTTCAAGAAGGAACAAGGCGTCGATCTGTCGAAAGACGTGCTCGCGCTGCAACGCCTGAAGGAAGCGGCGGAAAAGGCCAAGATCGAACTGTCGTCGAGCCAGCAGACTGAAATCAACCTGCCGTACATCACGGCCGATGCCTCGGGTCCGAAGCACTTGAACCTGAAGATCACGCGCGCCAAGCTCGAAGCGCTGGTCGAAGAGCTGATCGCCCGCACGATCGATCCCTGCCGTCTGGCCATCAAGGATGCCGGCGTGAAGGTGAGCGACATCGACGACGTGATTCTGGTCGGCGGGATGACCCGCATGCCGAAGGTGCAGGAGAAGGTCAAGGAATTCTTCGGCAAGGAACCGCGCAAGGATGTGAACCCGGACGAAGCCGTGGCCGCGGGGGCCTCGATTCAGGGCTCGGTCCTCTCGGGTGACCGCAAGGACGTGCTGCTGCTCGACGTGACCCCGCTCTCGCTCGGTATCGAAACGCTGGGCGGCGTGATGACGAAGATGATCACGAAGAACACCACGATCCCGACGAAGCACTCGCAAGTGTTCTCGACGGCCGACGACAATCAGCCGGCCGTGACGATCAAGGTGTACCAGGGTGAGCGCGAGATGGCCGCCGGCAACAAATCGCTGGGCGAGTTCAATCTCGAAGGCATTCCGCCCGCCGCACGGGGTACGCCGCAGATCGAAGTGACCTTCGACATCGACGCCAACGGCATTTTGCACGTCGGCGCGAAGGACAAGGCCACGGGCAAGGAAAACAAGATCGTCATCAAGGCGAACTCGGGTCTGTCGGACGCCGAGATCGAGCAGATGGTCAAGGATGCCGAGCTGAACGCCGAGGAAGATAAGAAGGCGCGCGAACTGGCCGACTCCCGCAATCAGGGCGACGCCCTCGTGCACAGCACCCGCAAGGCGCTGACGGAGTACGGCGACAAGATCGAAGCCTCGGAAAAGGAAGCGATCGAGTCGGCCATCACGGCGCTGGAAGGCGCGCTGCGCGGTTCGGACAAGGCGGACATCGATGCCAAGGTCGAGGCGCTCGGCACTGCCAGCCAGAAGCTCGGCGAGAAGATGTATGCCGACATGCAGGCGCAAGCCGGTGCTGCGGGTGCCGCGGGCGCCGAGCCGGGCAAGCCGCATGACGATAACGTCGTCGACGCCGAAGTGAAGGACGTCACCGACAAGAAGTAAGGCGTGCATGGCGCGCGACGCTCGTGAATGTGCGTCGCGTGTAGGCCGGGTATCGAAGTTCTCTGCCAAGGGAATCTCGACCCGGCTTTTTGCCTGATGGCGACATGCGCCAACATTGGAAAGACTTATGGCCAAACGTGATTACTACGAAGTGCTTGGCGTTGCCAAGAACGCCGCCGACGACGAAATCAAGAAGGCGTATCGCAAGCTGGCGATGAAGTACCATCCGGACCGCAATCCGGACAGCAAGGACGCTGAAGAGAAGTTCAAGGAAGTAAAAGAGGCGTACGAGATGCTCTCCGAGCCGGAGAAGCGTGCCGCGTACGACCAGTATGGTCACGCGGGCGTCGACCCGAACATGGGCGGCTTCGGCGGGGCAGGCGGTCAGGGCTTCGGCGGCTTCGCGGACGCGTTCGGCGATATTTTCGGCGACATCTTCGGTCAGGGCGGCCCTGGCGGTGCGGGTGCCCGTGGTGGCCGGGGCGGTCCGCAGGTGTATCGCGGCGCAGATCTGCGCTACAACATGGAGATCACGCTCGAGCAGGCCGCGAACGGTTTCGACACGCAGATTCGCGTGCCGAGCTGGGACGAATGCGAGATCTGCCACGGCAACGGCGCGAAGCCGGGCACGAAGCCCGAGACCTGCCCGACCTGTAACGGATCGGGCGCGGTGCGCATGTCGCAGGGCTTCTTCAGCATTCAGCAGACCTGCCCGAAGTGCCACGGCACGGGCTCGTACCTGCCCGACCCCTGCACGAACTGCCACGGCTCGGGCAAGATCAAGAAGACCAAGACGCTGGAGATCAAGATCCCGGCGGGTATCGAAGACGGCATGCGCATCCGTTCGGGCGGCAACGGCGAACCGGGTGTGAATGGCGGTCCTGCGGGCGACCTGTATGTGGAAATCCACATCAAGGCGCACAACGTGTTCGAGCGCGACGGCGACGATCTGCATTGCCAGATGCCGATTTCGTTTGCGACGGCGGCCCTCGGCGGCGACATCGACGCCCCGACGCTGCACGGCAAGGCGACGTTCGAAGTGCCGGAAGGCACGCAGACGGGCAAGACGTTCCGCCTGCGCGGCAAGGGCATCAAGGGCCTGCGCGCGAGCTATCCGGGCGATCTATACGTGCATGTGCAGGTGGAAACGCCGGTCAAACTCGACGACAAGCAGAAGCAAATGCTGCGTGACTTCGATACCGCACTCAAGGCCGGCGGCGCCCGTCACAGCCCACAGACGAAGGGTTGGTTCGACCGCGTGAAGCAGTTCTTCGAGTAATTCCATGTCATGTGAAGCCCCTTTGGCCGCGTTCGCGCTGTTGGACGACAGCGCGGATCCGGCCGGCGGGGCGCGTCTGTATACCGGGCTCGTGCGCGAGGTGACTTGCGACGAGCCCGATGTGCTTTCGGACGCGCTTCGCGAAGTGGAAGACGCCACGCGTCACGGCCTGCATGCCGTGTTGCTGGCCGACTACGAATTCGGTGTGCGTCTCGCGGGCGTACAGACGGTGGCGGCGCGGCGAGCACGGGGACGATTGCGCGCCCTGCTGTTTCGCGAGTTGCAGCGGCTCGACGCGACGCAAACGCAGGCGTGGCTGTCGCAACGCGAAGCGGCCGATGCCTGTGACGGCAGCTTGGCACCCGTCATTTCCGGTAACGGCGACGGCGTTACGCCGCCCGGCGTGGCCGGGGTCGCGGCGCTGCAAAGCGACGTGAGCGATGCAGCCTTCGACGACGCCATCGCCCGCATCCACGACTGGCTCTCGCAAGGCGAGTGCTATCAGATCAACTACACGTACCGTTTGAATTTCGACGCGTTCGGCTCGCCCGTCGCGCTGTATCGCCGGCTGCGTGCGCGTCAGCCGGTACCGTACGGTGCGCTCGTCATGTTGCCGGGCGCGTCGGGCGTGGCCGGCCGGGCGATTCTTTCGCTCTCGCCCGAACTGTTCCTGCGTCATTCGCGCGGCCAGATCGAGGCGCGTCCGATGAAAGGCACGGCGCCGGCCAGCGGCGACGCATCGGAGGACGCCGAGCGCAGCGCCGCGCTCGCGGCCGACGAGAAGAACCGCGCCGAGAACGTGATGATCGTCGATCTGTTGCGCAACGACCTCGGACGGCTCGCGATACCCGGCTCAGTCGCGGTGCCGAGGCGCTTCGAGGTGACGCGATTCGCGAGTGTCCTGCAGATGACCTCGACCGTCACGGCGACGCTGCCGCAAGCGACGACGTTTGCCGACGTGTTGCGCGCGCTGTATCCCTGTGGTTCGATCACGGGTGCGCCGAAATATCGCGCGATGCAACTGATCGGTGAACTCGAGGCGTCGCCGCGCGGGCTCTATACCGGCGCGATCGGCTGGCTGGATGCACGCGAAGACGACCCGCACGCGCTCGGCGACTTCTGCCTGTCCGTCGCGATTCGCACGCTGGAACTCGATGCGCCCGACGCCAGCGGGTTGCGGCGCGGACGATTGGGGGTCGGGGCGGGCATCGTGCTCGACAGCCGGGCGCACGAGGAGCGCGCAGAGTGCAAGCTCAAGGCGCGTTTCCTGAGTGCGCTCGATCCGGGCTTCGAACTCTTCGAGACGATGCAGGCGACGCAGGCGTCGGGCGTGGCCCATCTCGCGCGGCACGTGGCGCGCCTGGCGGCGTCCGCGAAGTGGTTCGGCTTCCGGTTCGATGAGGCGGCCTTGCGTGCACAGATCGATGCGGTTGTCGCCACGCTGGGCGAACACGACGTTCACCGCGTGCGTCTGGCGCTCTCGCATGACGGCACGGTCGCGATAACGCACGCCGTGCTGGCACCGCTACCGGGCAAGTCGGTCAAGGTGCTGCTAGCGGCGGCCAACGATCCCGCGAGCACGACGCGCGCGAACGACCTGTTCCTGCGCCACAAGACCACGGTGCGTGCGCGTTACGATGCGGCGTGGAAGGAGGCGGAAGCGAATGGGGCGTTCGACATGCTGTGCTTCAATGAGCGCGGCGAGCTGACCGAGGGCGGGCGCAGCAATGTGTTCGTCAAGCGCGACGGTATCTGGATGACGCCGCGACTGTCATGCGGTGTGTTGCCGGGCGTGATGCGCGGGGTGATGCTCGACGACGCGAAATGGTCGGCGGTGGAGGCCGTGCTCACGCGAGACGACGTGCTGAGCGCACAGGCGATCGTCGTGTGCAATGCGCTGCGCGGCGCGCTGCCTGCGACGTTGCTGGAGGCTTCACTGACGACGCCACCGGCGTCGCCACCGTCGATGGCATCAACAGCGCCATCAACAGCGCCACCGACGACGGCAAGCAACTGAGGCACGGCGGCGCCAACACACGCCGCCGTGCGTCATGCCATTAACTGCCCTGACGCGCTGCCATCTGCGGCACGAACAGTTCGCTCCACTTCGCGGGACGCGTCTTGATCGTGCCCGCGCGGCTCATGAACTCGACATACTGCATCAGGCCATTGGGCGTGGTGGTGAATTTCATGCCCGGATCGGCCAGAATCTGCTCGATGTCGGCTTGCGGCACGTTCATCTTCGACACGCGCAGGTAAGTTTGCGCGGCGCCGACGTGATCCTTGGCGATGTACGCGGCCGCTTCATCCTGGGCGTCCAGGATCGCCTGCACCAGCTTGGGATTCTGCACGGTGAACTGTTTCGGCGCGAAGACCACGTCGATGGTGATGTTGCCGAGCACGTCGGTGGAATTCAGCACGCGCTTGATGCGCGGATCCTTCAGTTCCTGGTACGAGAACGGCGGCGAGGTGAAGTGCGCCGTGATTTCCGTCTTGCCGGAGAGCAGGGCACTGACGGCTTCCGGATGGCTCAGGCTGACCGTCAGCGGATCGAGCTTCGCGTAGTTCTCGATACCGAAGGCCTTGGCCGCCGCCATTTGCAGCAGCACGGCGGACAGCGACGTCTTGATGCCCGGAATCGCAATCTTGTCCTTCGAGGTGAAGTCCTTGAGCGACTTGACGTTCGGATTGTTCGTGTTGAGCCAGAGCGGGCCGCTCGAGAGGGCCGACAGACCGATCACTTCCGAGCGCGGAATGCCGTGCGCCTTCGACCACAGCGTGACGAAGCCCGGCGCGCCCGTGCCCGCGACATCGAGATTGCCGGCGAGCATGGCGTCGTTGATGACGTTGCCGCCGTCGAGCACGGTCCACGTCGTCTTCACGTCGCCCAGGCCCAATGCCTTCGCGTGCTTCTCGACGAGATGCTGGTCGCGCATGACCATCAGCGGCAGATAGAGAATGCCGTAGCCGTGCGACAAACGCACGGTGCTCGCTTCGGCGTGCGCGACGTTGCCGAGCGTGGACAGGGCGGTCGTGGCAGCGAGCGTCAGCGCGCTTGCCCAGCGGGTGAAATGGCGTCGGTTCATGGTGTTGTTGTCTCCGGATAGTTGGAATTATTCATACCCCCGAAGGGGCGTCAATCAGACACTGCCGCAAAAAACGTGTGAATCGTGAGTCAGTGCTGCATGCCCCAGCGGTGCAGCGTGCGCTTTTCGATGCGGGCGAACAGCAGGTTCTCGACCGCGAGACCGATCAGGATCACGAAGAACAGGCCGGCGAACACATTGGCCGTCTCCAGCGAATTGCGGTTCTCGAAGATGTACCAGCCCAGACCGCCCGAGCCGGACGACACGCCGAACACCAGTTCCGCCGCGATCAGGGTGCGCCACGCAAACGCCCAGCCCACTTTCAGCCCGGTGAGAATGCTCGGGAACGCGGCCGGGATGAGCACATGCCGAACCAGCGCGAAACGCTTGAGCCCGTAGTTCTGCCCGACCATACGCAGCGTTTTCGATACACCGCGAAAGCCGCTGTGCGTGTTGAGCGCCACGGCCCACAGCACCGAGTGCACGAGCACGAAGATCACGCTGCCGTTGCCCAGGCCGAACCAGATCAGCGCGAGCGGCAGCAGTGCGATGGCTGGTAACGGGTTGAACATGGCCGTGAGCGTTTCGAGCAGGTCGTTGCCGATCTTCGAGCTGATGGCGACGGTGGTCAGCACGCCCGCGAGCCCGATGCCGATGCTGTAGCCGATGAGCAGCGTTTTGAGCGAGACGGCGGCGCGCAGCAGCAGCACGCCGCTGGTCAATCCGCCGGCGAAGGCGCTGACCGTGTCGGTGAAACTCGGGAAGAGCAGCGCGTTGTCGAGCCAGCGGCCGTAGATTTCCCAGATCACGGCGAGCACGCACAGGATGAGCGTCTTGCGCAGCCAGCTCAGCCGATACAGCGTTTCGAAGGTCGACAGCGGACGCTGAATCGACGACAGCTCGGCGGGCGTCGGTTCCAGCACGAATTCCGGCCGGTAGACGGCTTCGAGGGGCGCTTCAACGCTCGCTTGGGCGGACGACGGGGTGTGTTGCGAGGTCATGGCGTTCATGGCCGTCTCCTCAGTGGGCTGCGAACAGCAGTTGATCGATGCGCGTCTCGAGCGCGCTCTGGTGCGCCGTACCGAGTTGCTCCGGGGCGATGCTATTGAGTTCGGCCTTGACCTGGCCGGGGTGCGGCGAGAGGAGCAAAATGCGCGTGCCGATGCGAATCGCTTCGTCGATGCCGTGCGTGACGAACAGCACCGTGAAACGCGTGTCGTCCCACAGGCGCAGCAGTTCGTCCTGCATCTTGCGGCGGGTGAGGGCGTCCAGCGCGGCGAACGGCTCGTCCATGAGCAAGACGTCGGGCTCCATCGCCATGCCGCGCGCGATGGACACGCGCTGTTTCATGCCGCCCGAGAGCGTGTGCGGATAGCTGTCGATGAACTTCGCGAGGCCAACCTTTTCGATGTAGTGGGCGGCACGCTCGGCGGCTTCGCGTCGCTTGAGGCGACCGCTGGCGATCAGCGCGAACTCCACGTTCTGACGCACGGTTTTCCACGGCAGCAGTTGATCGAATTCCTGGAACACCATCATGCGATCGGGACCCGGTTCGGTGATCGTGCGGCCCTTGAGGCGAATCTCGCCGTGGACCGGCGGCAGATAGCCGCCAATGGCCTTGAGCAACGTCGATTTGCCGCAGCCCGACGGGCCGAGCAGCACGAACCGGTCGCCCGGATAGACGTTGAAGCTCACTTGCTGCGCGGCGGTCACCAGGTAATCGTCGGTCTTGTATTGCAGCGTGACGCCATCGATTTCGAGCAATGGCGGCACCGCGGGCGCAGGGGTCCCGGCGGCGCCCGCATGGGGGGCGTTGTGCATTGCGTGTCTCCTGAGGGATGCTTTTATAATCAGTTCCCATGCTAAGCAGCGAAGCTGTAGCGAAGCTGACACGTCGGGCGCGCAGCGCCCGAATTCAGGGGAAACCCCGAGGAAGTCGCCGGCGATTTCCGAGAGAATCCCGAGACCATCACGGACATTCGCCGGGAAGAATGCCGGGCGCCCCGTGATCACCATCGAAGGAGACTCAGGAACTATGCGCATCATGCTGGTGGAAGACACCGCCGATGTCGCCGAAGCGATTGCCACCCAGTTGCGTAGGCTCGGCCACGCGCTCGATTGCGAGACCGACGGCGCGGCCGCCGCGGCACGCATCGGCGACGATTACGACCTGCTGATCCTCGACGTCATGCTGCCGCACATCGATGGCTTCGAGTTGCTGCGACGCGTGCGCGAGCGTGGCCTGTCCACACGCGTGCTCATGCTCACTGCGTGCGCGGAGATCGAGGAACGGGTGCGTGCGCTCGATCTCGGGGCCGACGACTACCTCACCAAGCCGTTCGATTTTCGCGAGCTGGAAGCGCGCGTGCGAGCGCTCATGCGGCGCACCGGGCAGGACGCCACGAATCGGCTGACATGCGCCAACCTCACGTTGGACCGCAAGAGTCGCGGCGTCGAGGTCGATGGCCTGCCGATCGAACTGACGCGTCGCGAAGTGACGCTGCTCGAAATTCTTGCGGCGCGCCCGGGACGCATCTTCGGCAAAGACGAACTCATGGATCGCCTGTATGGCGACGAGCCGGCGCCAAATGCGAACGCCATCGAGCAATATGTGGCGCGTCTGCGCAAGAAGCTGGCCGCCGCGCAATTCCAGATTCGCACGTTGCGCGGACTGGGTTATCAACTCGTGCTGTCATGATCGTTCCCGGCCGTTCCCTGTATCTGCGGCTGGTCGTTCGCATGGGCGCTGTGCTGGCGTTCGCCGTGGCGGCGGTGCTGCTCGGCATCTGGTTCTCGACGCGCGCGGCCGTCGACCGCGCGTACGACCGCTGGCTGCTCGGCAGCGCGCTGCAGGTCGCGGAAAACACCTGGTATCAGAATGGCGAGGTCAACGTCGACGTACCGCTCGCCGCCTTTTCCGCCCTCGCGCCGGGCGATCAGATCTTCTACAACGTGCTCGATCCGAACGGCCGCTCGGTCGCGGGCGATTCGGAGTTCCGTCCCGATATTCCGTGGGACAAGCTGGCCGGCGGGCCGGTCGTGGTCGACGGCACGTACCAGGAGATGCCCATCCGCATCGCCATCGTCGGTCGCCGCATGCCGGTGAGCGCGCCGCATCCGTGGGCCGTGGTGGCACTGGCCCACACGCAGAACGCACGCGTGCGATTCACGCGTGGATTGGCGGACAACACTTTGCTCATCACCATCGCCACCGGTGTGCTGACAATGCTCGCGGCGTTGTGGACGCTGCGTCAGGCGCTCGCGCCGCTCAAGCAGATCGAAGCGGCCATCCGGGCGCGCGATTCGAACGACCTCGTGCCGTTGGCGGTGACGGCGCCGGCCGAGACGCTGGCGCTCGTCGGTGCAATCAATGACTTCATGCAGCGGCTGGCCACCTCGCGCGCGCTGATGCGTCGTGTCATCGGCGACGCCGCGCATCAATTGCGCACGCCGGTGACGGCACTCACCGCGCAGGCGGAAATGCTCACGCAGACGCAGGACGAGGCGGCGCGTCAGGCACATATCGCGCGCATCCAGAAGCAGGCGCGTGGGCTGGGCGGACTCATTCACCAGTTGATCAATCACGCGATGGTGCAGCATCGCGCCGACAGCGTGGCGCCCACGCCGGTCGATCTGAAGGCGTTGTTGCCGGTGGCGATGCGCGAGACGCTGTCGTATGCAACACGCGATATCGATGTGGCCTTTCACGCACCGCCGACGCCCTGCATGATCGTCGGCGATGCCCTGAGCCTGCGCGAAGCGATCAAGAACGTGCTGGTCAACGCGCTGGCATATGGCGCACCGCATCGGCTTCACGTCGATGTGACGCGTGTCGACGATCAATGGCGCGTGCGGTTCTTCGACGATGGGCCGGGCATCCCCGAGTCGGAGTGGCAGCGGGTGCGCACGCCGTTCTCATCGCGTGCCGACGGACGCGAAGGGGCGAGCCTGGGGTTGGCGATGGTGGCCGAGGTGATGCTTGCACACGGCGGGACGATGACGTTCGAGGGGGGCCGCGACGCGGGGTTCGCCGTCGTGTTGACGCTGCCGATGGCCGGATGAGCGCGGAACGAATGCGCAAGGGGGCGCAAGGGGGCGCAAGGGGTGCGGCAGGATCGCGGGAGGTTCGAGCACGCGTGGCACATCAGCGTGGACCGAGGCAGCGGCGCGTTCGCGAACCGCTGCCTCATCAGCGCGTGGGAGGTGTCCGCTCGCTCAGAAGCAATGCGCTTGCGCAGGGAACGTGCCGTGCTTGACCGCTTGCACGTACGCTTCGATGGCGGCGGCAATGCTCGGCTGGCCTTCCATGAAGTTCATCGAGAACTTCGGTGACTTGCCGGGGAACACGCCGAGCATATCCTGCAACACCAGCACTTGTCCGTCGCATTCGGGACCGGCCCCAATGCCGATGGTCGGCATCGTCGGCACTTCCGGTGTGACGCGCGCAGCGACGGCGGCCGGAATGGCTTCGAGCACGACCAACTGCGCGCCTGCCGCTTGCAGCGTGCGCGCATCGTCGATCAACTGCGTTTGCGCAGCCTCTTCGCGCGCCTGAACCTTGAAACCGCCGAACGCGTGCACCGACTGCGGCGTGAGTCCCAGATGCGCACACACGGGAATGCTGCGCTCGACCAGAAAGCGCACCGTCTCGGCGAGCCACGCGCTGCCTTCGATCTTCACCATTTGCGCGCCGGCCTGCATGACGGCCACGGCGCTCTGATAAGCCTGCTCCTTCGTGCCATAGGTGCCGAACGGCAGGGCGGCCAGTACGAGTGCCTTGTCGACACTGCGCGCGACGCATTCGGTGTGATAACAGATGTCGCGCAACGTGACGGGCAACGTCGTGCGCTGGCCCTGGATCACGTTGCCGAGCGAGTCGCCAATCAGAATGGCGTCGACCCCCACGCGGTCGAGCAGCGCCGCGAAACTTGCGTCATACGCGGTGAGCATGGCGATCTTCTCGCCCCGCTCGCGCATCTGGGCAAGCCCGGGAACGGTCACGGCCTTGCGGTTGGATTCTTGCAGATAACTCATGTCAGCCTCGGTTCATGAGGTGTCACCCGCTCACCTGCGCGGCGCGGGCGACGATCAGGGGCGAGCGCCCTTGACGAAGACTTCCTTGCGTCCGCGCATCTGATCGATGCGTTCGACCAGCAGGGCGAAGTCATTGTCGTTATGCGCCGGGTCGAATTGTTCCGTGTCGACCGTCAATACCGGCGCAGCGGCGTAATGATAGAAGAATTCGCCGTAGATGTCGCACAGCGCGCGCAGATACGTATCGGGAATTTGCTGTTCCATCGGAATGGCGCGCTTCTGAATGCGCGCGAACAGCGTCTCGGGGCTCGCCTGCAGATGAATCACGAGGTCCGGCGCCCGGTGCGGCCGCTCGATGTGCGCCACGAGCCTGCGATACAGGTCGAGTTCGTCGGCCGAGAGCGTCAGGCGTGCGAACAGGCCATCTTTTTCGGGAAGAAAGTCGGTGAAGATCGGTTTGCCGTCGATCTCGCGCCGGGCAATTTCCGTCGCCTCGTCGACCCGTTGCAGACAGAACGACAACTGCGCGGGCATCGCGTAGCGTGCGCTGTCGCGATAAAAACGTTCGAGAAAAGGATTGAGCGTGGGCTGCTCGAGCAACACTGTGGCGCCGGCGGCATCGGCCAGGCGCTGCGCCAGCGACGTCTTGCCGACCCCGATGGGGCCCTCGACGGCCAGGTAGCGAAAACGCCCGAGCACGGGCGATCTCATGACACGTAGGCGCGCTTCGTCGGGCAGCAGCACTGCGCGACGCGCTCGATGCGCTGGTCGGCGACGCCCAGCAGCAAGGCGCTCACGCGGCCCAGGCCAGGGATGTCGAGTTCAGGAGCGAGATCCGCGAGCGGGCGCAGCACGAAGGCGCGCGCGGCCATGCGCGGATGCGGGACGATCAGGTCGGGTTCGGCGATGCACTCGTCGCCGTACAGCAGCAGGTCGAGATCGAGCGTGCGCGGCGCATTCTTGTACGGTCGCTCGCGTCCGAAATGCAACTCGATCTTCAGGCACAGCGTGAGCAACTGATGAGCGCTCAGGCTCGTCTCAACGGCGACGGCGCAGTTGAGATAGTCGTCGCCGCTCGATTCGATGGGGGCCGTGCGATACAAGTCAGACTTGCCAATGATCGTGACGCCGATCTGCTGCGCCAGGCAGACGATGGCGTCCTTGATCGATTGGCGGGCGTCACCGAGATTCGCGCCGAGCCCGATGTAGGCAACAGTCATGAAGCACCTTCGGAACCATGCTGTCGCGATGATACCCGCTTGCCCTGATTCTCGCTGGTCGCGCTCTCGTTGCCGCCGCCCCCGTCGCCACGTTCGCCGCCCGAGCTTTCGCCACTGCTTCCGCCCGTCGGTTTGCGACGTCGGCGGCGACGCTTGGCGGCCGGCGTGGAGCCCGGTCCGCTGCCTTGGGAAAGCAGGGTGTCGCGTGTCGCGGCGTCGCCTTCGAGGAAGTCGGTCCACCACTGGCCGGCTTCGGCCGGGACTTCACCGGATTCGCAACGCAGCAGCAGGAAATCGTAACCCGCGCGCAGACGCGGATGCTCGAGCATGCGCAGCGGCGTGCGGCCAACGCGTTTGTCCAGGCGCACCTGCAAGCCCCAGATATCCTTCATGTCGGCGACGAAACGCCGCTGGATCGCCAGCTTGCCGGTTTGCGCGTCGAGCACGTCGTCCATCGCGAGATGCAGCGCCGGAATCGGATATTCGCCCGCACTTTGATAGGCCTGCCACTTTTCGAGCACGAGATGCCAGAGCAGCGCGGCGAACAGGAAGCCCGGCGAGACCGGCTTGCCTGCGCGGATGCGTGCATCGGTGTTGGCGAGCGCCAGCATGACGAATTTCTCGCCCAACGGCTGCTCCAGTACCACGTCGAGCAACGGCAGCAGGCCGTGATGCAGGCCCTGCTCACGCAGTTGCTGCACACACGCCCACGCGTGACCCGAGAGCAGCAGCTTGAGCATCTCGTCGAACAGACGCGCCGCTGGCACGTTGTCGATGAGTGGCGCGAGCTGTGTAATCGGCTCGGCCGTCGCGTCGTCGATCTTGAAGCCGAGCTTGGCCGCGAAACGCACCACGCGCAGCATGCGCACGGGGTCTTCGCGGTAGCGCGTGGCCGGGTCGCCGATCATGCGCAGCACGCGCTTCTGAATGTCTTCCCAGCCGTGGTGATAGTCGTGCACCGTCTGGGCCGCCGGATCGTAATACATGGCGTTGACGGTGAAGTCGCGCCGGGCAGCGTCTTCCTCCTGCTCGCCCCAGACGTTGTCGCGCAGCACGCGGCCCGATTCGTCGGTGACGTGCGTCTTGCGGTCGAGTTCGCCTTTTTTCGGACGACGTGCGCCGATCTGCTCGCTGTCGACGGCATCGACCAGCGCCCGGAACGTGGAGGTCTCGATGATCTCCTGGCCGAACTGCACGTGCACGATCTGGAAGCGGCGACCGATGATGCGCGCGCGGCGGAACAGGCGCTGGACCTGCTCGGGCGTGGCGCTGGTGGCGACGTCGAAGTCTTTCGGGGCAATGCCCAGCAGCAGATCGCGCACGGCGCCGCCGACGATGAAGGCCTTGAACCCGGCTTGCTGCAGCGTGTCGGTCACGCGCACGGCGTTCTTCGAGAGCAGGCTCGGATCGATGCGGTGGACCGAGGCGGGGATGACAACCGGCTTGCCGGTCGGGGGCAGGATGGCCTGGCTGTCTTTGCCAAGCAGTTTCTTGATGAGTTTGCGGATCACTGGAACAACTCGAGAATGGGCCAGCGACGCGCCAGCGCGATGTCGCGCAGCGCCTCATCGGGGTTCGTTGCCACCGGATGGTTCACCTTCTCCATCAGGGGGACGTCGTTGGCGGAATCGCTATAGAAAAAGACGTGGTCGAAATCGTGCCACGACTTGCCAAGGCTGGCGAGCCAGCCTTCGGTGCGCGTGATCTTGCCCTCGCGGAAGCTCGGTGTACCAACATAGTCGCCGGTATAGCGTGCGTCCGGTGCGTTCGGATCGTCGCCGGCCACGGCCGGTTCGGTGCCGATCAGGTGATCGATGCCGAACGCCCGGGCGATCGGCCGCGTGACGAACGTGTTGGTGGCCGTCACGATCGCGCACAGGTCGCCGGCCCGGCGGTGCGTGTCGAGCAGTTCGAGTGCTTCGGGACGAATGTGCGGCAGGATCGCTTCTTCCATGTACTGCGCATGCCACGCGTCGAGCTGGTCGCGCGGATAGCGCGCGAGCGGCGCGAGGCAGAAACGCAGATAAGCCGGCATATCGAGCCGGCCTTCGCAGTAATCCTGATAGAACGCCTCGTTGGCCTGTGCGTACGAATCACGCTCGACAGCACCCTGGCGCACGAGGAAACGACCCCACTCCTTGTCGCTGTCCGTGGGCAGCAGAGTGTGGTCGAGATCGAAGAGGGCTAAATTGGTCATTGCGCGAATTTTACCTGAAGCTAGGGGCGGCTTACCTGAACCGGCGCGATACCGGTCAGTTTTTCCCTTCGGGGACGGCCGGATCGGTGTGGGTCAGCATCTGGCGCAGCAACGGCAGGGTCACTGCGCGCTTTTGTTCCATCGAAAAGCGGTCGAGACGATCGAGCAACGCCATCAGGCTCGACATATCGCGCTCGAAGTGCGTGAGCAGATAGGCGGGCACGTCGGTCGCCAACTGCAACCCGCGCTCGCGGGCGGCATTCTGCAGCGCCTGCTTCTTGCCGTCGTCATCGAGTCCCACAATGTGAAATACGAGGCCCCAGCCGAGGCGGGTGCGCAGGTCTTCGCGCAGCGGCATGTCGACAGGGGGCTGGGCGCCTGCGGCCACGAAGGCACAGTGCGGGCGGGCGCGTGTCTCGTTGAACAGGTTGAAGGCGGCGATCTGCTGAGTAGGGGAGAGATGGTCGCAATCGTCGACGCAGTAGACCGTGCTCGCGTCGTCGAACGTGAAGGCGGCCAGCGGGCTGTTCGGGCGCAGATAGCGCGCGCTTGGGCCCACGGCATGGCACAGGGCCTCCATCAGGTGGGTGCGGCCGGACCCGGCCGTCCCCCAGAGGTAGATGCCGCGATCGCGTGCCGTGCCGGCCGAGAGTTCGGCGGGCAGGCCGGCGAGCGTTTGCGCCGCCTCGCGATTGGGCCCGACAATGAAATTGTCGAACGTGGCGGGCGGCGGTGTGCCGAGGTCGAGAAACAGTTGCTGGATCACGAACGAGGAAAGCCGGCAAAAGGCTGGCGGAGTGCGGTTTACAGGGCAAGCCGACGTCGGCTTGCGTCCGATATCCGGTTTGCATGCCGAAAGGGCACGCGCATCGGGTAAAATCGCATTTTACCGAACCTTGATGCATTCCCGTCATGTCACACCCTAACGAAACATCCGGCCTTTCCTATCGCGACGCTGGCGTCGACATCGAAGCGGGCGACGCATTGGTCGAAGCGATCAAGCCGTTTGCCAAAAAAACCCTGCGCGACGGCGTGCTGGGCGGCATTGGCGGCTTCGGCGCGCTGTTCGAAGTACCCAAGCGCTACAAGGAGCCGGTGCTTGTTTCGGGGACCGACGGCGTGGGCACCAAGCTCAAGCTGGCCTTCACGCTGAACAAGCACGACACGGTCGGCCAGGATCTGGTCGCCATGAGCGTGAACGACATCCTGGTGCAGGGTGCCGAGCCGCTGTTCTTCCTTGACTACTTTGCCTGCGGCAAGCTCGACGTGGCCACCGCGGCCACCGTCGTCAAGGGCATCGCCCAGGGGTGTGAGCTGGCGGGCTGTGCCCTGATCGGTGGCGAGACGGCCGAAATGCCGAGCATGTACCCGGACGGCGAGTACGATCTGGCGGGTTTTGCGGTCGGTGCGGTCGAGAAGAGCAAGATCATCGACGGCACGACCATCGTGCCGGGCGACGTGGTGCTGGGTCTGGCCTCGTCGGGTGCGCATTCGAACGGTTATTCGCTCGTTCGCAAGATCATCGACGTTGCCAAGCCGGATCTGGACGCCGATTTCCACGGCCAACCGCTGCGCGACGTGCTGATGGCGCCGACGCGCATCTACGTCAAGTCGCTGCTGGCGCTGATGCAGTCGCTGCCGGTCAAGGGCATGGCCCACATCACGGGGGGCGGCATCGTCGAGAACATTCCGCGTGTGCTGCAAGACCACTTGACGGCCGACATCAAGCAAGACGCCTGGACGCTGCCTCCGTTGTTCCAGTGGCTGCAGGCGCACGGCAAGGTGGCCGACGCCGAAATGCACCGCGTGTTCAACTGCGGTATCGGCATGGCGGTGATCGTCGCGGCGGCTGACGCCGACGCGGCCGTCAAGCACCTGGAAGCGTCGGGCGAGACGGTCTACCGTCTGGGCACGATCCGCGAGCGCAAGGAAGGTGAAGCGCAGACGATCGTGTCGTAAGCCCCGGGAGGGCGATGCCCTCCGGATATGCGCAATGCACTGAGAGCCCGCCGGCGATCGCTTCGGCGGGCTTTTTTATTTCACGATGACTCCAGCCCGGCACTTCGCTGGACTGCGCTGAAGCTGGATACAGCAGGTTTATCAATAACTTACGCGCGTCCATCATATGCCGGTGCTTTCTGAAACCTGACCCGGCTTACCCTCGCGCCGCTCCTATGTGGCTCTTGGAATCGGGTCGTTCCAAGGAGTCATCATGGCCAAGATCAAGCTCACCAAGACCGCCGTAGAGGCGGCACAACCCCAGGCGCAGGCCGTCGAACTGCGGGACACCGTGGTGCCCGGCTTCCTGTGCAAGATCACCCCGGCGGGTCGCCGGGTGTTCATGCTCCAGTACCGCACGAACGCGGGCGAGCGCCGCAAGCCCGCCTTGGGTCTGTTCGGAGAACTGACCGTCGAGCAGGCCCGCGTCATGGCGCAGGACTGGCTGGCCGAGGTTCGCCGAGGCGGCGATCCCGGCGGCGCCAAAACCGAGGCGCGCAAGGCCCCCACCATCGCGGAGTTGTGCAAGAAGTTCATGGAGGACTACTCCAAGAAGCGCAACAAGCCCAGCACGCAGGAAGGCTATCAGGGCGTCATCGACCGCTGCATCATCCCATTGCTGGGCCGCAAGAAGGTGCTTGATGTGAAGCGCCCCGACATTGCCGGGCTGATGGAAAAGCTCTCGTACAAGCCGACCGAGGCAAATAAGGCATTCGGCGTACTGCGCAAGATGTTCAATCTGGCCGAAGTGTGGGGCTACCGCCCGGACGGCACGAACCCGTGCCGGCATGTCCCGATGTTCCCGCCGGGCAAGGAAACCCGGCTCATCGTGGATGGCGAATTGGCGCTGATCTACCGCCACCTGGACAAGTTGGAGGCCGAAGGGCTGGAGAACTACGTCATCCCCCTGGCGATCCGGCTGCAATTCGAGTTTGCCGCCCGGCGCTCCGAAATCTGCCCACTCGAATGGGCTTGGCTGGACTTCGAGAACCGCCGTGTGGTTTGGCCCGACAGCAAGACTGGCGGCATGTCCAAGCCCATGAGCGCGGAAGCCTATCGGCTGCTCTCGACGGCGCCGCGCCGGGAAGGCTGCCCGTATGTCCTGCCGTCGCCAAACGACCCGGACAAGCACCTGACCTTTGGCGAGCACTACGGCGGCTGGTGCCGGGCGCTCAAGGCCGCCGGCGTGCCGCACGTCGGCACGCATGGTATTCGCCACCGTTCGACCACCGACATTGCCAATTCGGGCGTGCCGACCAAGGTAGGGATGAGACTGACAGGACACAAGACCGTAGCGATGTTCATGCACTACGTCCACACAGAAGACAAGCCAGTACGCGAGGCGGCCGAACTGGTGGCCAGCCGGCGTCAGGCCATCACCGGCGCAGGGCAGCGCCAGTCGCAGGAGGCCGCAGCATGAACAGCGAAATGCTTCTGTATATGGACGACAAGCCAATCCGCCAGACATTGTCTGGCGAATCCTCCCCAACGCCGAGAAAGCCGAAAGTTGAACTGGCAAACCATGCCCGTTTCGGGTATAGTTTTCGGGAGTGCCAAATATGACCGTCTTCAAACGCAGGGACTTTGCACGGTGGCAGGCCAGCGAAAGGCTACCTGACGCCGCTTTGTGCAAAGCAGTCCAGGAGATGGAGGCCGGTCTGGTTGATGCTGACCTGGGCGGCTTTCTCTACAAGAAGCGGGTAGCGCGCCCTGGTGGCGGCAAAAGCGGCGGCTATCGGACGCTGCTGTCGGCACGGATCGGCAGCAGCTATGTGTTCCTGCATGGGTTCCCCAAGAGCAACAAGGCGAATATCACTCAGGACGAAAGGAAGGCGTTGCAGTTCGCTGGCAAGGTGTTTCTGGAACTGTCGGCAGAGAACTTGGCGAAAGCGCTGGAGTCCGGCGTTCTACTGGAGGTGTGTTGTGACGAGCAAGCTCATTGAATCCCTGCGCGGCGACTTGGCTGCGCTGCATGACGCTGGCGCAATCGGCAAGGTAACGATGCGCGAGTTCGATGCCATCTGCCCGCCGCCAGTGCGGGAGTTCAGTGCTGCCGACATCAAACACCTGCGCGAAGAACTGAAGTTCAGCCAGCCGGTGTTTGCGCTGCATCTGCACACGACAGCTTCGACGGTGCGCAAATGGGAGCAAGGCGATACCCACCCGGCCGGCCCGGCGCTCAAACTGCTGAACATCATCGCCGACAAGGGCTTGCAAGCCATCATCTAGTGCCCCGCACTGGTGACTGCCACGCATGGATGAAGCCGTAGTCGTTTTCTCCCGCAAGGGCCTGTTTCAGACCCGGATTGTGGCGCGCGATGTTCGCAGCCGGGAACATGCGCGCAAGTTATGGCCGTTGGTGTCTCCCGATGCTTTGCGGCAAATGGTGACGTGGGTCAGCCCTATCTTTGAAGATGGAAAGCTGCGTCGGCGCTCCCATTTCCGGCAATTGCCCGTTGATCGCATCTACGACCTCAGGGCGCACTTTGATGACGAAGAAACCAACCGGCAGCGGGCCGTACAGGAAAGCCAAGAGCATCGGCGCGCAAAAGAGTTGATCGCGGCAGAGCTTGGTCGGCGTCTGGATGCCCGGCTTGCCATGCCGTGGTGGTTCAAGGATGCGGATGCATCAGACTACCCGCTGGAAGGTAACCTATTGCTCGGCGCTGATCGTGTAGCGACCGAGCATCCATTGGATACACCCTTCGGCAGCCGATTCCGGCTCGATGTTGCGGTGCTTGGGCCGCCTGTCCAAGCGGAGCCAATGGTTTTGGGTGGCGTGGAAATCGAGCTTGGCCATGCCTTCGACGGACGTAAGGCACTGATCGGTAAGTCGCTGGGGTTCCCGCTCATCTCCATCGACATCACGGAAATGTCGATCGACGAGTTGACGCCAGAATGGGCGCAGCAGGCATTGACCGCCACCACGCGCAGCCACGAACAAGGGCGCCGGCAAACGTACATCTATCTCCATGACCTGCTGTACCCCCTCTACGCCCAGTTGCCAGCATTCCTCGATGACGAGCAACGTCACCAGTTCCTAGTGTTCGCAGATGATGCAACCTTGCAAAAGCTGGCGCACTGGATGAACTTGCTGGCGGAAAGGCTGGAATACCCGAAGGGAGCTGTTGCGGTCGCGTTGGTCAACGGAAAAAGTGAACAATCACGCAAGATGCTGGAGCGCGCAGGGGAAGTTGCCGGGCCTGATTGGAAGGACTTCAATAGCCAGCGGTGCCTGCGTTTGACTCTTCCTCGCCCTCGAAACACTGCGGATCTTCAGGCCCATCGTTTTCATATGACGATGGCGCGACTGCTGCTTTCCCATGCCGATGCACTTGTCGGCTACAAGTATTGCAACGGCGTGAACAACAACGATCCAGAGGAGGATGTCTGGATCGCCCATCGCTGGATTGCCGAGCAGGGTATCCATACCCAACACCGTGTGCTGCCCAAGCGATTGGCCGAGCCGATCAACCGGCTGATCGCAGTGGTGTCCGATTTACGCCGCGATCATGAAACGTCGGCCGCAGAGTCGTAACCACGCGATGCCAAAAATCATCAGGTAGCCGAATAGCTGATTGCTTACGCTGCGCCGTACTGGCCACGGTTCTGGGCAATTCCGCCCGAATAACCGGAGCACGACCATGACGCAACCGTCCTTTTCATCGTTCGGTGCTGCACTGATAGAGCCCGATTCCCAAGGCCAGAACTGTCGGCGCGACGGCTGACCAGATTCAGGAAGCCTACGTCATGCCATCGAGCATGGGTGTATCCGCGTGAAGTGGTCAAGGAGGTGCTGCGGCTCAATGCGGCGGCGGTCATTCAAGCGCACAACCACCTGAGCAGGAATCCTGAGTTGGACAGTGCCGACATATTGCTGAACCAGCGAATCAAGAAAGCGCCCGACAGTTGGCGTTCGCACAGCACTGGATCACATCTTCGTGGCTGGGGCAGCAACTGTGTCGTTTGCCGAACGAGGCTTGCTGTGAGCTGGCTTCGACTGCTTTTCTCCAACCTCAAGCTCCTGCTGCGAAGAGTTGTTCTTCACATCATTAAGAGGACTCGTATCTTGTACGGTTTTGTCATTTTTAGGATTTGATTCTTGCTTTTTGGATGGAGCAATTTCAACAGTTACGCCATCTTTCGGCAGGGGGCTAGATTTTAAAATCGATTGATCAACAATGGCGGCAGATGATGGTTGCGCACTTTCATTTTCATCGCCAACTCCAACAGATTTATTGCCTGGGTGAAAAAATGGAGCAACAACAAACAGAGCGATAAAAATAAATGAGGCAGCAATCATTCCCTTAATGGTGATTTTTGCTGTTTTCTTGTACAAACGAATGGCATCCAAAACTGGATGCAATGCCAGCTCTCGATAGTCTGAGCGGGTTAGCGCTATATGAATATTCTTATGCCAACGTCTCATGTTGAGCAGCTCATTTACCAATGACTTAGAGCTAACATGACGTTGAATAATTATGCTAGCCCATGTAATGGCCAATAAAACAAAGCAGAATATTATCCCGGCAACTGCCCAGGTGTTTTTCTGAGAGGACAGCAATGTCAGGCGCACGCCTAGCCCCGTTGCCAATGCTGCGAGACCTATCACAAAACCCGTAGAAAGTCGATGAACACGATCCACGATACGCGAAACATCTTCTCCAACCGCCTTCCTAAGGTCGGCCATAGCTTTTACTGTTTCTGCTGACTTTGATCTCACATAGGCGCGATGATCAAGCCGAGCCCCATCAAGCGCTTCCTGCAGAGATTCGGGTAATACGGTTAGCCACTCCAAGTTCCCATTGGATTGAGAGTCCCTGACAATCGCAGAAAGACGCCGCACAAGAACTTCATGCCGGGCTTCTGTGTCCTGCTTTACGAGTATCCAGTCGGCTGCCTGGCATATTTTTGCATAGGCGTTGTCATCCTGGCACTTTTCCCCAAGATAGAAAGTACGTTTTCTTGCGCCATTGAGAGATACCTTTATTGTATCTTCTTTCCACACATCTGAAACAAGTAGCGTTGCCAGATTTTTAGCTGCCAGCGCCTTCCATATATTCCACGGTTCACCACTGCCATCATCGCCTATTAATATCCAGCGATAAGGGTCTGCCGGAACAGTGGCGCCGGTCAAATCGCGCACTACACCTTTTCTGGGGTCGATTGCATCTGAATTGGGTTCCAAGGGTGGCAAGCCAGGTAATGGCTCGCCATCCCAAGAAAGGACAGAAAACCCCTTGGTCTTGAATCCAGTAAAAAAATTTAGTACCAATAGCTCGCTGGCTAAGGTCAATGCCTTGTCCTCCAAGGCCGCTGAAAATCCTGCTTGCGACGCAAAGAAAACCCTTCCGCCTACTGGCTTCTTGATTACAAGGGTGACATCCTCATTTGCAACAGCATCTATTGAGATCTCGGAAAACTCGCCATCACGGATGGAAATCGACCAAGCTTCCGATTTCTTTCCTGAGAAATCATCGAAGGCTCGCTTGAAATCGCCCGATTTTTCAGAAGAGACATGCCCGGAAATGTCGATTTGATCGATGGTTTCGCGGATGTTGACATGCTCTCCTAAAGCATCAATCAGGGATGCGAGGCATTTTTTCGAGTTCATCGTTCCGTTCCAAGCCGGTGGATCGTATGGTTATTTCAACGCCTCCATTTCCCTCTGTTTTTATCTCTACATTCTTGTTTTCTTCGTGCCCGGCGCTAAATAAGAGAGTTATCCCTTCATTTGTGACAACCCGCCGGTACTCAGCTGGTGGTGGAGTAGCCCCCTCAAATTTGAATGCTTCTGTGCTTATGTTCTTATTGGCGAGTTTGCTCTTGAAGGTTTTTAAAATTGCAGCCTCTGGAGCCACACCTTGCAATACGGCACCAAGAAACTCCTCTGGCTTTTCAAAGTCAAAACCTTCAAGCCTTGACATGGCTGCACGTACGAACCGCTTAGGCGCTTTCGCAACTTCGGGAGGAACCTCACTTTTGTGCGCCTTGATTGACTCGACTGCCGCATCTTCGAGGCGCTTGGTCAGCTCGACCGGCTCAAGCGCACGGCGTATATCCAGGAAATTGGCAAAATGCTGAGTGGCATCGCGATAGCGCCCGGACGAATGGTCAATTACCACGATTGATGATTGAAAGTCCCCGCCTGATTCGATATTTTCATTTTTATGAAATCGTATGACGGCAGATTTTTGCATGGCCTTACGATCCTTCGTAAATGTTTCGACAAGCGTCTGCAAATCAGGAACAGGGTTTCCATCCCCATCTAAGATCAGATTACCTTCTGCATCTTTAATGTAGGAATAAGATACGACCTGCTGATGCTCGTATTTGATGACGGCAACAAATCGAGTATCCCCTTCCGTTTTGAGGACAAAGAGCATCAGAACGCCGGGCGCAAGTCGTTTGTCCTGCTTTACTTTCTCTTTGAATCTAGCTGCCAGATCGTGCGAGGCTTTTATAAATCCATCTTTTGCTTTTTGGCTAGGCAAAGCTCGATAAAGGAGGCTTGGAATTCCTGCGCCAGGAAGAAACTCATAGGCGGCTCCACGAAGAGTCTCTTTAACTCGCTCAACGAAGAAATCCACGCATTGCGGTGGTTTAACTTCTGCTAAAAAAACGGGGGATTCCGACGCAGGATCGACAACGTGGAAGATCATTCGCTCAATGGTGAGACCTTCTGCTTCTTTTTCACTAAGAATGCTCATCGACACCCCGTCTTAATTTTTAAATTTAGAGTTAAATGATGTGTGGATTTTAATTTTTCCTCACACTACTTTTGTGTATTAGCAATATTTTGCGTCAAGGTAAACCAGATGATTTTTGGTCATCTACCCATACCAAACATGCAATTTATCAGAAATTCTTAACATTTGGAGACATCCTTGCGTCTCCGCTTCGCGGACCACGCTGCTTCAGGTTCGCTGTTCGCTCATCCCTAACGGGACTGGCATTCGCCAGCCTTCCGCATCCCTGACGCCTCCGGCCCGGCTTCCAGCTTCGGGCCTGCGCGCTTGCGCTTGCCGTGCGGTTCGGCACAGAGGGAGGGCCGTTGCCATGTCCAGCCGTCTTTCCTGACTCCATCACCTTGTCCGCGACTGTAGCCCGCGTCCGTGTGCCGTCAAGGCGCGCAGGGCCGTGTCCTCGGCTGCGCCTGCGGGCCGCACCAACCCTGCGCTTGTCTCCTTGACGGCCCCCGTCCACGGGCTCCCTTTCGTCGCGGGCGATGAACTCAGGAAAGACGGTGGCAACAGGGCCAACCGGGTTCCTCGTGCCGACCGCACCGAACAGCCGAAAGGCTGGGCTCCGAATCTAGGAATCCGGTGTGCGGTTTTCTTCAACAGCCTTTTTGTTCAGGAGAACGACATGCTTGCAACCCGTTTTGCCTCCCACTCCCCAGCACTGCGCAGCGACTACCCGCTGTCCGATGACCAGATTCGCAGGGTGGCCCCGTCCATCTTCGCGGATGCCCCGCACCAAAGCCGTTCCGAGCGGTACGCCTATATCCCCACGGCCGCCGTACTGACCGAGCTTCGCAAGGAGGGGTTTCAACCCTTCATGGTGACGCAGACCCGCGTGCGCGATGAAGGCAAGCGCGAGCACACGAAACACATGCTGCGCCTGCGCCACGCCAGCCAGATCAACGGCGCGGAGGCGAACGAAATCGTGCTGCTGAACTCGCACGACGGCACCAGCAGCTATCAGATGCTGGCCGGGATGTTCCGTTTCGTTTGCAGCAATGGCCTTGTCTGCGGCGACACCGTGGCGGACGTGCGCGTACCCCACAAAGGCGACGTGGCCGGTTCCGTCATCGAAGGCGCTTTCGAGGTGTTGAGCGGTTTCGAGCGCGTGAAGGAATCGCGCGACCTGATGCGCAGCATCACGTTGGACGATGGCGAATCCGACGTGTTCGCCCGTGCTGCGCTGGCGTTGAAGTACGACGACCCGGACAAGCCCGCGCCCATCACCGAATCGCAAATCCTGATGCCGCGCCGGTTCGATGACCGCCGCCCTGACCTGTGGAGCGTGTTCAACCGCACGCAGGAGAACTTGACCAAGGGCGGATTGCATGGCCGCAGCAGCAATGGACGCCGCCAGAGTACCCGCCCCGTGCAGGGCATTGATTCCGACATTCGCCTGAACCGCGCCCTGTGGCTGCTGGCCGATGGCATGCGCGCTCTCAAGGCTTGACCGTTCCCCCCCCGGAGGGGCCGTTTCCCCTCCATTCCCTTGTTTCACTCGATTGGAGATACATCATGAACGCTATCACCTACACCGAAGCCCACGCCGTCAACACCGCAGCCAGCAGCGCCGCGAACGTGCTGCAAGCCGCCGACCCGAGCAAGCACATGATCCTGGTGCCGCTGTCGCGGCTGGTGCTGCGCCCCACGGGCCGCAACGTGCGCAAGACCCCGCGCATGTCCATCCCTGAACTGGCCGCGAGCATCCAGCGCGTGGGCCTGCTGCAAAACCTCATCGTGATTGCATCCGCCGATGGCGAGCATTACGAAGTCGTGGCCGGTGGCCGTCGCCTCGCCGCGTTGAAGCTGCTGGCAAAAAAGCACCGCATCGCCAAGGATTGGGACGTGCCTTGCTTGCAGGTGGCCGATGGCACGGCCCGCACGGCCAGCCTGACCGAGAACGTGCAGCGCGAAGCCATGCACCCGGCAGACCAGTTCGAGGCATTCGCCGCGCTGGTGGCCGAAGGCCGACCCATCGAGGACATTGCGGCGGATTTCTCCGTTACGCCGCTGGTGGTGCAGCGCCGCTTGAAGCTGGCGAACGTCTCGCCCCGCCTCATGGCCGACTATCGCGCCGATGCCGTGAGCCTTGACCAGTTGATGGCCCTTGCCATCACCGACGACCACACCATGCAGGAAGCCGCGTTCTACGATGCCCCACAGTGGCAGCGGCATCCCTCGCACTTGCGCGAACGCCTGACCGAAAGGGAAATCGACGCTTACCGGCATCCGCTGGTGCGCTTCGTCGGACTGGACACCTACGAAGCCGCAGGCGGTGGCATCCGCCGTGACCTGTTCGCGGAAGGCGATGCGGGCGTGTACCTCAACGATGCCGCGCTGCTGGAACGGCTGGCGCAAGACAAGCTGGCAGGTATTGCCGCCGCTATCCGCGCCGAGGGTTGGGCGTGGGTGGATGCCACGCCGGGCGTGACCCATGCCGACCTGCACGCCTTCCAGCGTGCGCCGAGGGAACGGCGCGAGCCGAACAAGCGCGAAGCGCAGCGCATCGAAAAGCTGCAAGAGAAAATGCGGGCCATCGGTGAAGCCGTGGACGCCGCGATGGACGCCGACGACGAGGAAAAGGCCGATGCCTTGCAGGAGGAAGGCGAAACCCTGGGCGAGCAGTTGCAGGCGTTGGAAGATGGTTTGCAGGACTACGGCGCGAACGTGAAGGCCGCAGCCGGTGCCATCGTGACCATCGACCGCAACGGCGAGGCCGTGATTCATCGAGGGCTGCTGCGCGAGGCCGAAGCAAAGGCGCTGCGCACGCTGGAGAAGCTGCGCCAAGGCTTCAGCGACCCGGACACCGCGAACGATGACGAAGGCGAGGAAGACGAGCAGCCCAAGGCCGCAGCGATTTCCGACCGGCTGGCCCAGCGCCTGAGCGCTCACCGCACCGCTGCGCTGCAAATCGAGGTAGCCCGGCATCCGCAGGTGGCGCTGGCCGCTGTGGTGCATGGCATGGTGCAGACCGTCTTGCAGGAAAGCCGCTACGGTCGCAGCCGTGATTCTCTGCCGCTGGGCGTGGGCCTGAAAGTGCAAGATCGGCTGGAAGGCATGGCCCCGGACTGGCCGGAATCGCTCGCCGCTGTGGCGCTGCGCGAACTGCAACAGGCGGCGGGCGAAGCCTTGCCGGAGGACAGCGCCGAACTGTTCGCTGCGCTGCTGGCGAAGCCGCAAGACGAACTGGTACGGCTGCTAGCCGTGTGCGTGGCTTCCACGGTGGACGTGGTGACGCCTCGCGCCGTGCCGCACCAGCCCGGCGAGGAACTGGCGCAGGCCGCGGGCCTCGACATGGCCGCATGGTGGCAGCCGACCGCAGAGGGCTACTTCAAGCACGTTTCCAAGGCCATGACTCTGGATGCGGTGGGCGAGTACGCGCCGCAGCACGTAACCCGGCTGGCGAAGCTCAAGAAGGCTGACATTGCCAGCGAGGCCGAGCGGCTGGTGAACGGTACGGGCTGGATGCCCGCCATCTTCAAGGCCGAAGGCCCGCAGCAGGCAGTGAAGGAAAGCGCGCAGGAGGCAGGACCGGAGCAGGACGCGCCGGAGGATGCCGAGTCAATGGCGGATGAGCCCGCCGAGGCGCTGGCCGCTTGACCCTGCATCACAGGTAAGCGCCCCGGTTCCGACCGGGGCGCATTGCTGGAAGGAGACTCCCTATGACCCGTACCACCACCAGCCGCCCGCGCATGGCGGCGATCTACGCCCCCAGCACGGTGCGCGCCCGCAGCTGGCACGGCGAGGGCGATGTGCGCGGCTACCGCCCGCCCTCGGGCTGGACGGCCCGCGCAGACCTCACCGACATTCATCCCATCACGGGCCGCGCTTTGGCGCGCGCCGTGTGGTGGATCATCGAGACGAAGGAATAACCGCGTTCAGCACCGCGCCCAGGTCGTTCCGTCCTGGGCGCGGTGAAACGCAAAATCCGGGCGCGGCAGTGGCCGCGCCCGGTGAGGATGCTTCATGGCGCGATCAAGACTCTGACCTTGAGTTCGTCCTGCTCTGCATTCAGGTCGTTTTCGATTCCGCGCGGGTTATGGATTCGGCCATCCGGGTCATATACGAAGCAGAAAAGCGTGCGGCAGTTTGGGTGCCTCTTGTATTTCGCAATATCTACGATGAGTTGCTCGCCCAACTCTCTGGCACCGAGTCCTGGCCGTGATTTCTTAATCTCCACCACGGCTTCAATCTCGGGAAGCAAGAAGTCCATTCTGGACGCGCCGCCAGCGTAGCTGGGCGTCCATTCTTCCGGTCGCACATCGTCGAAGGGGATTCTCAAGAGCGCGTGGAACAGATCCTGCACGTCGTATTCATCACCGATGTCCAGAGTCGGTCGGTCTTGACGCCGAACACGTAGTTGCTTTGCGACCTGATGAAAGCGCTCTCCTATCCGATAGAGCGCTTCGACCCTTTCGGGTGCTGTGACTTTCCCCGGAGAAAGTTGGGCGCTTCTAAGGCAGGCAGGACTTCTCCTTACCCGTGCAAGCATGGCGTTGACTACTCCTCTGACATTTTCCACGCCCCGGTATGACGGCGTGCCGATATAGGTATTGGTGCTGTCGTTGAAGTAGTCTGCGACGATCTTCGCATGATGCAATCCGTCAACGACTTCATCCCGAAAAAGGTCGATGAGTTCGACCCCGATTTCCCTATACCTGCCTTCATCTCCTTGGGCCATATAGATGCCACTGTGAGACTTGGTAAATCGCCCAAGCATTGCGCTCAGGGCGGCTGAATACCGCTCCAATGTGTCGATGAACTCATCTTGGGTCATATGAATCTGGTTCTGAGAGGTGTAAGCAGGGTAGAGCGTAGCTTGTTTATAGTGGGAAGTAGGTGATATGGGCCTGTGCGTGTAGGCGCGATGCGCCACCGGGCTTTCGGGCTGCGCCCCGTGCCGACTTCGCCGTCACGGCCATTCGGCTT
>NZ_KB290492.1:0-41666 GCF_000282835.1 Pandoraea sp. B-6
ACGAAAGGCTGGCCGGTCCAACGGGAGCTGCCGCTCCCGATGTCGCTCAGCAGACACGCGAAGCGCTAACGCGTGTAGATTCGCTTCTCGAGAAGGCGGGGAGCGATCGTTCTCGGATCCTGTCCGCGCTGATTCATCTTCGAGACATGCGCGACTTCTCGGCGATGAATGAAGTCTGGGAGTCGTGGATACCCTTTGGGATGGCACCGGCGCGAACGACGGTTGAAGCACGCCTAGCAGACGCGGAACTCTTGTTCGAGGTAACAATCACGGCCGCCGAAGTGTAGCAAAAATTGTTGAGCTGAGGCGCCGGGCAATAGCAGCTACCGAAACCATATGAATTTTGACAGACAGCAGCTGGAGACGTTCGCCGCCGGTTTTGCCATCCCGACAAGGGTGGTGTCCTGCCAAAGCAGGTTCCTCGCACGATGACGACCCAACGAACGAGTCCTCTACTGCTGTTTCTGCAAAGCGTGTGGGCGTTCCACAAGCGAGCCGACGATGAGCTCCGCCCATCGCAGGCAGTCGAACACCAGCGACCTCAAGATCGGTTTGGTGCCGTGGACATCGCCCATGTGAGAGCGAAGTGTTTGCATCACATAGGCTCCCTGGTTGAGCGCGCCTTCAAGGTTCTTCCTGAACGGAGAAACCTCCGTTTGTGTCCATCCTAGCGCAGTGAGCTGGCGATCAAGTTCAATCATCACTCCTTTGGCCAGGGCGGCTCGTTTGCACCGTTCCTGGAAGGATGCTTTTGTCGGATCCCCAAGACTTCGCTCTTCGTAGACTTTAGACGTGGCAGCGTCCACTGCACCGCATGCGGCAGAGATGGCGCCGCCCAGGTCGCCGTCGCGCAGGCGTTGCGCTGCCTTCAAAAGGTCCTTGTGGGATTCGCCGGGTGTGTCTGCCAGCGTACCGGTGTCAAATACGTTCAGCGGCACGAGCGTCTGATTCACGAATGACCAGCCCAGTCGGCTCAAATACTCGGAGAGCTTCTCCTGCATCTCTGAGCGTCGTCGAAGTATTTCTTCGACCAGGATTGTCAGAAAGTGGTATCTGGCATCTGAGTCCATCGTTCCGACCTGCTCGTCTATTGCCGACATCAACTGGCCCTTGGTAGCGCCACCCTGCGACTTCTGGACCAGATGAGCAGTGGCCGTGACATCGAATCCGGCAAGACCGGCTATTTCCTTGATGTCATCGAAACGAAACTCCTGCAGGCAGGCCCGAGCCGCAGGCCACGCTCGAATGACGCCATCCATTTGTTTGATCTCCGTGGGTTTTGTCGACACCTGCACGACGGTGAGTCGACGAACCTCAGGAACGATGAAGCTTTTGACGAGCTCCATCGCTTCAACAGCGTTGCCCCGCAGAGGCGTCAACGCTCGCAGTCGTCCAGCCAGGCCGCGCCAACCGATTGTTTCGCAGTACATGCGCAGCGTATTGATTTTCCCGGTGAGTACAGAGTCGATGACGCCTTGGGGTTCAAGGTCGTCGTAGTATTCGTTGAGGGCGAAGTTCATGCCTTCAAGGTCCGAACTCACAGATAGTAGTGCTTCAGCCTGTGCCGCCGGCAGCGCGCGCTCCACGTCACGCTCCGGTTCGCGGTCGCGGAAGTCAATCGCTGGAATGATCTCAAACGATTCGAAGGAGGCGCGAGGTGCGCTCCAGCTACGCACTTCATCAAGAAGCTGCGCGTAGGTTTCGTTTTTCAGGATGCCTTCTCCCGGGCAGACATAGGCGTCCTCTTTCCGGATATCGGTCGTCCAACCGGCGCACCAGCAAGAGGTATCCAGCATCATCTGCAGCGCTGAAGCCACTTCCTGGACTGAAAGTCGAGCTTGCGCAGCCAATGACGTAACGGGAACCTGTGCCTGCTGGGTTTGCCGATACTGCAGACGAAGAGCGGCATACACACGCTCGATGTTTGACAGCAGGCGCTGTGCTGGTTCGGCGTCCAGGAAAGACAGGGCAGACGATCGAACAACATAGTTATCGTTCTCTCGTCTGATCAGATCACCCGCTTCGAGTTGATCAAGCGTGGCGACTTCCGGGTAGTTTTCGGCACGGAACTTGAGCGCGGGTACACCCGCATCCAGGAGCAGCATCTGTTCGAGCAGTCGATTTAACAGTGATCGCTGAGACTCGGGCAGTTGGCTGGCGCTCGCATCACGCTGTGCGGCGCTTGTGGAGGAGGCCGAGTGTATGTTTACTGGGGCAGAGTGCACGGCTCAATCCGTAGGTCGAAAGTTTGAATCATATTATGGCAAGCGGAGGCACGGAGGACAAAGCAGGAAGCTTGCCGAGCAGCAGCTTAATCGACTGCGCCAGCTGCGAGCGTTGTTCCGCATAGCCCCTCAATGTAGTCAGTCCAGATCTGCATCACGTGGCGATAAGCGGGTTGGAAAACACGCAAACGGTTGCAGGCTCCGCTCGGGGCATTCCGCTTCCAGCTTTCCGGGCAGTGCTCGCAGGTTGTCACGAATGAGGCTGGCGATGTCGCCAGCAGGTATGGTCACTTGAAAGCGAAGCATACTCGCGCGGTGCGCGGCCGGCAGGACGGATTGTCTAACCCCGCGTCGGGGCGTCGCGGGACACCCCGACAGCGTATCCCGTTCGGGATCCGCTTATTGCTGGTCAGCGAGGCCAGTCGTCGCTGCGTACATGATCGAAGAAACTGGGGCCGACTTCGATACGCAGCGAAGCATGACGCTGCAAGATTTTCTTCGCCACCTCGGGTGAGGCGTAGTCCGTGAAATCGAGGAGGTAGCCGTAGGTCATTTCACCGCTGTTTCCGTCCAGCTCCATCGCTTCTACATCGACCAGATCGCCTACCTCATGCAGTTCCAGGCCAAGCAGTTCAGCGTAGGCTTCGGACACGCTGCGCGAAGGCGGTTCTGCATCATGATCGTCGCCCGCCCAGTTGGTATCGAGTTCCGCTTTGGCGACTTGGCAGTCCACGGATCCGTAACACTGAAGACCCAGCCGTTCCAGGCTCAGGGTTCCCTTCACATTCACCATGTGGCCGGAATAGGGGCGCTCGGTGTCGATGCCCAGGGCCACATGGCCGTCAAGGTCGATGTTCCGCGTCCCGCCAACAGGGATGGTCTGAGACTCGATCTCGAAGTCGAAATAGACCTCATCAATACCGTCGTAGTTGGCATTGGCCATCTCGCTGTTCACGCCACCATCTTCGAGGACCACTTGATCCACATGCTCTCGCACGTAAATGCCGAAGTCTGCGTGAGAGGTATGGGGGCGTGCATGAGGTGCCCGTTCCTTGAATGCTCCTGCGATCAAGTCGTGCAGTTGGCTTGAGGCCGGAGCAGCATCCAGTTCGTTGGCTCGGCGATCGAGCATGTCATAGTCGGGCACAACGTGGTAGACGTCATCCAGATGCCGGGGTTCTCGTGCAGCAGTTTGCGCAGCCTGATAGGCAGCAAGACTCTTGTAGCCAAGTGCGGCAACGACGAGCTGTTGCGCATGGCCAAGTTGCACGGGTACACCCGCAGCGACGCTGTTCTTGCGAACAGCATGGGCAAGGTTGGAAATGCCGATAGGCATACGATTCTCCTGATCTCAGCGCAGGCCAATCGAGCGATTACTTGGCCAACGCCCAGGCGACATCGCATGGTGGTGGCAAGAATAAAGATGGGGCGAAGCAGATGCAGTCTTGATTGAGCCGCTCGAAGCTCAGGCGGACGAAGCCTTGACCTCATTGTCCGCAAAAAACCGATTAAGAGCAAGCACTTGGAAAAACAGTCGAGTAGGGCGTTACCGGTACAGCCTGTCGTGGTCTCGTGCTTCGCATCGAACCTCGCTGTGCGAGTTTCGCCCCCTCCGGGCTTCCATCGCTGGCGCCTACGGCCCGGATTCCCGATCGGGGCCAGCGCGCTTCGCTTGCGTGGGGTCGGCACATCGAGGTGGCCGTTGCCTGTCCGGCCGTATTCCCTGACTTCATCCCCTTGTCCGCAACTGTTGCCCGCGGCCGTGTGCCGTCAAGGTGTGCGGGCCATGTCCTCGGTTGCACCTGCGCGAGCAGCTATCAGATGCTGGCCGGGATGTTCCGCCTATTGCCAGCTCAACATAGCCGGAACACGCCCGCGAGCATCTGATAACTGCCGGTGCCGTTGTGCGAGTTTGACCGGGCAGGGGCACGACTGGAAGACTGGGAGTTGAGCCGGGTTGACTGCTGCGCCAGGGATTGACGCCCGACAGGGGCGAGACGTGGGGACGCGGCTCGACGCGCAGCATGAAAGCCCGATCTCTATGCGTAAGCATCGGGAGGCGCACGATCGCGGTCGGGGGCGCCCTCGCTTTGATCATGAGCGGATGCGCACAATCCAACCCGCGGGTGAGACTGCCGATGGGAAGGAGGGGACGAGACGTCACGTAGCAGAGTAATCTGATGTCATTGCGTTGATGGGGTGTTGGCGACGGTTAGGTGTCGGAACTGTGACCGTGGTGGAGGCCACTGTGTGTGATATCACAGACCGGATTGAAATGCCGCGTGCTGGGTGCCAATTGAGTGCCGAGCCTCGCGCCATCTGACCGGGTGTCTGACAATGTACGACATGGGTTGACGTCCGACGAGGGGAGACGCGTTGAGCAGCAAGATGCCGCGCATGGACTTCCGGTTCCGCATCCAAGGCTGGGACGAGGAAGATCTAGGTTCGACCGCCGGCAGCCGCAACGCGAAAGGCGGCCGATGCGGCATTGCCGCCATCTGGGTTGGGGGCGCAGCGCCGATTGTCACCCGGGACAGACGTGCGGCGGATCTGCCACGGCGGGATTGTGGTGGTCAATCGCCGGCATTGTAAGATGCTCAACTGGCCGGATATTGTTGACCCGGTGCACCCGCTATGCGGACAGATTTCAGAATCCTGGAGCCGTATCATGCAGAAGACTTTCGCGCAAAGAATAGCCCTGATGAACGCCATGTATCGACTTCCGGCGCATGACGTACCCGTTGTTCCCGAGGATGTATCCGATCGCCTGAAAAAATTCAAGGCGACTTTGCTCGACGAGGTGCATGAGATCGATGACATTGTCAACGCAGCCGACAGTGGCGGGGACAAACTCGATATCGCTGTCGCCATCGCCGATCTGCTGGGTGACGTGATCGTTTACTGTCGTTCCGAGGCGCTCAAATACGGAATCCCCCTGGAGCAGGTGCTGGATATCATCATGGACAGCAACGAGAGCAAGCTCGGCGCGGATGGTAATCCCATCTACGACGCTAACGGGAAATTCCTTAAAGGCCCGAACTACTGGAAACCAGAGCCAAAAATCAGGCAACTGTTTGCCGCCAGCGAAGCTCGCTCCGGTAGCGACTGATGGCTGGCGGGCAGTGGCTGACACATTCTTGCTTGGTGCACATCAGATGAATCCATTGGTCATTTCGGAGCTGGACACGCTTGGCGATATGGAGGCGGCTTTGCGCCTTGTGCGCGACAGTGCCGGCGCTCCGCTGCAATTGAACAAGGACAGTATCGGAAAGCGTAAGGGGGCAATGCATGATGCCGCACGCCTTCAATTGCTGCTGACCTGGGCGCGTTCTTCCCAGAATCCCTATCTTCATTTTCATTCAGCAAACAACGTCGAGACGGTGTTGTCGGAGCTGTGTGACTACGCTCCCGGTATTGCAGCACTAAGATTGGCCGAAGGGGTCAAGGTTGGGGAAACTGTTGTGCCGCGACGGGTCGCGCTGGCGCGTGCCGCGGAGAAGATGCAAGATTCGGACGCCCAGGAATTGTCTCGAATCATCAAAGGGAGATGTATCGACCTGACCTGCGTGAGTGGATCCCGGGTCCAGTACCTGCGCCCGCTTTTTTCGGCGCGCAGACCGGAAGCCGTGAAGAAGAGCGAGGGAATGCATCAGCTGCTTCGCGCGCTTAGCGAGCAGATCAGCAAGGACGACGCGAGCCTGGTGCCGGACAGCTTTCTGAAGGCCTGCAGCATTTTTGCAAGTGAACTGTTTGGAAACACCCAGGAACACGCGATCCGGGACCATCGCGGCGCTTTCTATCCTGCACATGTAGAGGGATTGATCGTCAGCTGGACACAGATGGACGAAGCGATGTTTGCCCGGGATTTTCACGGGCATCCGAGGCTGGCGAGATTCTGGGACGAGGAACTGGCACCGGCCCGTGGCGGTGCATCCCGTGCCTTGCGTTGCCTTCAGCTGAGTTTCTTTGATTCGGGCCCCGGCTTTGCCAGCCGGGCGACGGGGCGCGCGACCGAAGAACTCACCCGTGCCGATGAGCGGGTGGCCCTGTTGAGCTGTCTGCGGAAGAATGTGACCACCAAACGCGAGGCTGGCGCGGGCGGCGGCTTGCCAGCGGTGCTGTCCGAGCTGAAGCAGATTGGGGGATTGCTGAGGATCCGTTCGGGGCGACACGCGGTGTTCAACGTATTCGATCAGGGCGAAGACCGCGACCTTTTCGAGTTTTCAGACTGGGCGCGCGATGAACTCGCCCCGGTAACAGGCGCCGTCATTACGCTGCTTGTTCCGTTGCGCAAAACTCCATGAAAAATTCATATTCCTTTATGGCTTCGGGGACGTGTCGAAGCTCGGGGGCGGCGATCGACGCGAGGTGCATCGTTTTCGATGACCGGTCGCCAATCACTGACCTGGAATTCTTCGATGAACTGCAGACGGCACTGAAGCTGTCCGAGACGCTGCCAGATTGCGTGGTCATCCTGTCCAGTCCCACTATGTCCCAGCGTCTCTGCGGATACTGGTCGACTTCGACTGACCAGCGTAATAACTTCATGGCGCGTGGTGCGCGGGAAGGTGTTCACTACGTCAAGAGCTATTACTTCTTCGCTTGGGACGCGCACGGGCTGAGGCTCGAAACATCGGAGCATGCGCAGCCGTCTCCGTCTCCGTTCGACCTGCCTGTCGACGATTTTTGCGAGCAGGGGCTGCGGCAACTGGTAAAGGACAATCCGGTGGTCCAGGTGGCGCCGGCGGGGCACGTGTTCAAGCATCCTTCCGGCACGATCAACAAGGTGTTCATCCAGGCGCGCGAACTGCCCGTCAGTGAACCCGAACTGTGCTTCCTTGGGCGGTCCCTGAGCCGGGCGCTCTCGCCCGGGTTGCTGAGCGACGTGCAAACCGTGTTCGTGGACACGATGAGCATCTATCCGTTCGTCCGTGAGGCACTGGATTTTGCCGGTGCAACCGCACGTATTCACAGTTTTCACTCGTATGGTGCCTTGAGCGAGCTCTCCCCTCCGAGCGAGCCGTATGTTGTAGTCATCTCGGCGTCGACCACCGGGGGGATGGCGCGGAAACTTTGCGAGAATCAGGGGTTTGATGACAAGCGGGTGCTGACGCTTATCGATGTAAGCGCTGCGGAGCGGAAGGGGACGGTGCTGATACCGCTTGATATGGTCGATGACATCTACGGCGCACATCTCGCCAATGGCACTGAAACTGAAATCGAGCTTGTTGGCGAGCACTTTTCCTCCAAGGCGAAACCGCCGCGTGCGGTGACCTTGGGGCAACCGCATACGCCGAAGGATCTGATCAGGGTTCTCAAAGAGTTCGGTATCGGCGGCACACGAGCCATCAATCACGTGCCGGCGGGGCGAAGCGCTTCCAAGCTGGTATGTATCGATGCTGACCGGGTCGCCGCACGTCAAAATTTTCATGACTGGCTCCAAGCTGAAATTCCGTGGAGCGTTTCAATTGCCACCGATCACATCGTCTTCACAAACGACGTCGGATCGGAGTCAGTAGCAGCGCTGGCCGCCGATATCATCGAACGGGCCAAAGGAGCGCGCCCCAGAATCATTGGATATCGCGATCTGGATGCCGCTTCGCTTTCGGCTGCGCAAGGGGTACTCGTGGTCACTGCGGTCGCTGGCGACGGTGGGCTGCTGCGCGAGATCAGCCGGGATCTGCGAGAGTTTGTATCGCCGGCGCTTCCCCGTCATTTTCTCGTCGGTGTTGGGCTGCCGCAGACCGGGGAAGCCTGGGAGAGGTTACGTCAGTTCCTCGAACGGAACACGACGCATCGCCGTTATGGATTCTCATCCTGGCTGGTCCTGCCAATAGGTCCGGATGGCAGCGACAGTGCCTGGCGCGATCTGGTCGAACTTACCGCGCGAGCTGAACTGGCTGCTCTACCGACAGGCCTCGACGCCGCGACCGCTGAGGAGGCGCTGACTGCGTTGTCCAAGGCCGTCGACGTGGCCTATAACGACTTTTTACCGAAGAGTGACGGGGCAGCGCTGGGTCTTTCAGACGGTTTTCTGTTTTTTGGTGATGCCTTCAAGGACCGGCTTGCCGAGGTGACGCCCGCGACGACCTACCTCGCCGTGTCGTCCGTGCTTCAGGCTGCACGTGACCTGAAGATCGCATCGAACCAGCTTCGCCCTACAGGGTACGAGTCCGTCGTGCTCGCGCCCGAAAACTTCCTGAGGTTCAACGACAACCTGCTGCAGGCATGCATACTACGGGCGGCACACCCGTCCGAACTCGATTACTCTGCCAGCCCGCACCTGAGTACCTTGATGAAAGAGTTTCTCATCAAGATTTTTGCGCGCCATGCTCACCCCTATGGTGCGGCCGCGCTGGAGTTTGCCGCCGCGCTTGCGACCGGACGGCTGAAGCTGAAGAAAGCGGACGCTCAGGACGTGGTCACCGTCGCGGTCGAGAAGCTGCAAGGACAGCCGTCAGCGTTGCTGGGTCTGCTCTTGATGGTAGGCGGTTAAAACGCGTCGACCAACTGCGACGGTTAGGTATGAGGCGATGTCGCAGCGATCGCCGGAAATCCAGAACCAGGTCTGCGCGGCAGGATAGACGTAGGACGTGTTTCAATCGTTGGCACTGACCGTTCCGGTGCCTCCCGCCAGGGGCGCTCCGCATTGCATCGCGGCGTACGCCTTCACGGGCGGGTTATTTACCGCTGTAGTATGGGATGAGCGGCGGGAACTCGCGGTCGGCCGGGCGCATGTGTCGTTCGATAAGCGTGAAGTCGTACGCAAGTGCGGGAGGCGAGAACTCCTTGTCGATCAGTACGAGCTGGATGCCGCGAAACTCGGACTGCTCAAGCTCATAGAGCATGCGGTAGAACCCCTCAAACTGCGTGCGATTTTCACGCTCGCTGATGTTTTTCATCGGTGAGTCGATGATCAGGAGCTCAGGTAATGGCGCGCCGAGCTCGGCAGTCAGTCGATGCACGGCAACGGCGAAGCAACATTTGAACAGCGTCTTCTTGCCGCCGCTGCTCAGTGTTGCGAAGCTGGTAACAGCATGATCTCCCGGTTCTGATCCGTACACTGCGGGGAAGAATGAGGGCAACGGTATCTCGACGCGATCTTCCCGGGTGATGCCTGGTACACCAGCGCGAACCAGGCAGTCGAGAAAGAGAACCTTCAGCCGGTCGAGATTGGTCGTATCGCTTTGGGACGCAGCGCGTGCAGCCTTGAGCTGCTCCCGGACGGTTTGTTCGCGCGCGACGATGTCCGCAAGCAGGGCACGCTGCTGTTCGAGCATCCGGGGCAGTCGCGCAAAGCCGGCGAGATTATCCGCTTCCTGCAGAAAGGCGGCTCGTTCGCGCTCGTAGGCGATCACGGTTGAAAGATACGCCGTGTCATAACGGGACAGCGCTTCATTGCGTTCACGCTCAATGTGGTCCTTGCGCTTCAGGATGTTGTCCCGCCTGATGCGTAATGTCGACAGTTCATTGTCGGTGTGCGCCAGCACAGCCGTCAAATCTGTGATCCGCGCCCTGACATCACGCTCGACGAGCGCCATCTCAGTTGGGTCGATGGCGTCAACGTTGTCCGTCTGTCCGCAGACGCTACAACATCCGATTGCACGTTCGGGCAGCATTTGTGTGCAGCGTGGACAGGAATGAAACGCGACACCGGTGAGGATGGCTTTCGCCGAGACTGATCGTCGAAATTTCAGCGTCAGGGTTTCGATCTCGTGAAGATGTCGCTGGTCACGTTCCCGTGTTTCAGAAAGACTTGCGCATTGCTCATCGATGCGCGCGAGTTCCTCGCCGAGTGAGCGCGCCTGCTCACGCAGAGTGTCTGCAGCGTGCGTCGTCTGTCTTTCGCTGTCGGCCAACGCGCGGGCACTGTCGATCTGATTGCCGAGATCGGCGGCGCGTGAGCGAAGGTGGGTGATACGGGTCTGAATCTAGTGCTCCGACTCGACTCCTGTGTCCGCCAGTACGCCGGCAAGTCCCCCAATTGTGGCATTCAGTGCCTGTCGCTCGCCGCGGAGCTGATCGAGTTGTGCCTCGAGTTCGGCGACGTGCTCGTCATGGAAACCGACCACATATCGCAACACATCGCGACTCTTGTTACGCATGTAGAACGGCGCATCTTCGTCGAGATAAAAGAAGGAGCTGTCGATTTCATCCTGATCCAGGTAGCAGTACCACAGCAGATCGCGTATCGAGAGGCGAGCGCTGTCGCTGTCCTCCTTGAGCTTGCTTTTGCGGACTTTGGGCGGCTTGATGCCTGAGAACCTGAACAGGAGGTCGGAGAGGTTCTCGACATCGGTGCCGGGCAGTACTTCGCCTTCCGCCTTGCGCGCCGGGAGGGTCAACTGGTAGTCGCTGCCATCTTCGCTCCATGTTGCGATGACTCGGTCTGCGTCGCGAGGACGCTCGATGAGAAGCGTGCCGCCTGCCAGAATCAACTCGAGTGTCGCGCCCTCGAATTCATTCTGCATGGCGGGCGTCAACTGGATGTTACCGCCGAGGCAGTAGTCGACCAGTCGAACGATACTGGTCTTGCCCGCGCCCATTTGCCCCCAGAAGTAGCTGACGTCGGCAAATTCGATTTTGACGGTGTCTCGCCGCAACGCGAGGGTGAGAGATAGCAAGCGGAATTTCATGCCTGTACACGTCCTGGATCAAACGCAAGCGTTCATGGGGAGTTGATCAATAGGGTTGAATTTCTTCGCCCCATTTCATGTCCACGATTTCAGGAATCGCCTCGTAGACGAAATCCTTGAGCCGGGTTGCCGACATGGCACCAACTGACTTGAGGACGATGTCGGCACGTCGAGACAGGTCCGAGTACATGCGATCGGTGCGAAATCCTTCGGCAAGTTCGCGGCCAGCGGGCGTGAGTCCAATTTGCACGGTATTACCCTGCAGGCCAAGGGTAATGAGGCCGCGTGCGGCCAGCAGGCCGAGCCAGCGCCGATAGCGTCCATCCCAGGGGCCGTAACGGAATCGGACCATCTTCGTCTCAATTGAGGTGCGCTCACGCGGGTGGACATCTGCGACGCTGGCATCCAGCCCGAGCTTGGATAATGCGCGCTCCAGGCGGGTGGGGTAGCGCAGCAGGAAGTCAAGTTTGGCGAGCTTGGTGATGCCTTCCACGGCTTTCGCTTTCGTGAGTGCCGTTGATTTTCTGGCATCGGCGCTCCCCAGTAACACCAGCAGGCGCGCGAGATGAAAATCATCCATATTTTCGGTTTCGGCAACCGCTTTGATCAGGCGCAGACTCATCGGAATCGCTCGGCATAAGGAGGAGCATCACGGCGGCGCTGTATCGGATCGCCTTCGTTCATGGCGTGTCCGAACTGACCGGAAACCGTGGACTCCACCATGCCCGGCATTCCCCGGTCAGCAGGCCTGCGACGCCGACAAGGCACTCGTAGCTCTGGTTGCAGACTTCGCGCGCGTGCTGCGAGGCAAGGTGTCGCAGACGGTCCTGAACGTCAATCAGCATCGGGGGACCGTACGGTATCCCTCGCTGGCGCGCGCGAAGATTGGCTTCAGACAGTTCGCCATGCACGCGCTGCTCAATCTGCTGGAGTCGCTCGGGGAATGTTTCAGGGTATCGGGTTGCTTCTTCGAGCAGGTTATATTCGGCCGCACGTGCTCGCGCAAGCATGTAGTCAACATCCTCAGACAATCCAGCGGCAACGAGCTTTTGTTCAAGCACGCTGGTTTTCAGGCCGACATTGAGATCGATCGTTGGTTTGCCCGGAAACCTGAAGGAAGGCCTCCCGGCTGACGAAGGTACAGCCAGTAGCGCCTGTTCGATGTCGATACGCTTCGCCAGCAGGACTGGATCGGGATCTACCGGATCGATGAGTGCACGCAGATGCCTGATGGGGTCGCTCACCTGCAGGGACGCAGCCCGATGAACAAGTGCAACCAGGCTGTCCCTGAATGTATCGAGCTCTTCAGCGATAAACTTGCGACAGATCGGCAGCCGGGCAATGTGTTCGTGTGACAACGCGGCATCGAACTCGCCACGCGACGGACCGAGAATCAAATCCATGCGGTGCAGGGTGAGCAGCAATTCGTCAACCTCACAGCCGCAGGTGGCCAGTAGTTCGTCGAAGGCAGCATCTGTCAATGATCGCCGCTATGGAGCCAAACCGGGATCGGCGTATTGGAGCCACCTCAGGATCGGCGTAATAGAGCCAGCGGATGATCGCCGTAATGGCGCCACTTCAGGATCGCCGTAAAGGCGCCAGCCGATGATCGGCGTAATGGCGCCACCGACGCCGTAATCGGAACGCGTTTCGAACTTCCATCAACTGGTTACCCTTCGAGCTTTTGCTCGGAGGGGCCGTGGGTAACAGGAGGTTCGAAGTGTTTGAGTACCGCCAAGTCCTCGCGCGCATGCGTCAGGGCGATTCCGACCGAGACATCGCCCGCGCCGGGCTGATGGGCCGCAAGAAGTTAGCGACCATCCGCGACGCCGCCCTCCAGCACGATTGGCTCAACCCCGCGCGGCCAATGCCGGAAGACGCCGTGCTGGCCGCCATGTTCGGCCGCAATCCGCAACTGCCGCGCACCTGCGTATCGACGCTGGAGCCATTTCGCGAGTTGATCACGCAATGGTTCAACACCGACATTCAAGGCACCACGATCCATAGCGCGCTTCAGCGCAATCACGGCTATACCGGCAGCTACTCGGCCGTGCGCCGCTTCCTACAGGCGCTGAGCGTTGAGCGCGGCGTAAAGGCTACGACTGTTCTCGATTTCGCGCCGGCTGACGCCGCGCAGATCGACTTCGGCGCCGGACCGCCACTGCTCGACGCCGCCGGCAAGCCGGTCAAGACGTGGTTCTTCGTCGCGACACTGTGCTGGTCTCGCCATCAATACGCCGAGCTCGTGTTCGATCAAACCGTGGCGACGTGGCTCGCTTGCCACCGCCGGGCGTTCAACTGGTGGGGTGCAGTTCCCGCACGGCTGATCATCGACAACGCGAAGTGCGCCATCACGCGAGCCTGCATGTATGACCCGCAGGTGCAGCGCTCATACGCCGAGCTGGCCGAGGGATACGGCTTCAAGATCGACCCATGCCCGCCGCACGACCCGCAGAAGAAGGGGATCGTCGAATCGGGCGTCAAGTACATCAAGAAGTCCTTCCTACCACTGCGTACGTTCCGTGACCTGCCCGACGCCAACCGTCAGTTGCATGAGTGGGTCATGAGCGAGGCGGGCAACCGAGTGCACGGTACGACACGCGAACAGCCGTTGGGGCGCTTTGCGCTCGAGAAGCCGTTGCTGAACGCGTTGCCCGACGTGCCGCCGGTGTTGGCCGAGTGGGCCAAGGTCGGCGTACATCGCGACTGCCACGTGCAATTCCATAAGGGGCTGTACTCGGCGCCCTGCAAGCTCGTGGGGCAGACGCTTTGGCTTAAGGCGACGGACACCACCGTGCAGTTGTTCCGCGAGCATGAACTGGTTGCCGCACATTCACGGCTGCATCGCGCCGGCGCTCGCTCGACCGTGCGCGATCATCTGCCGCCCGAAGCTCAAGCCTGGCAGATGCATGACCCGCAGTGGTGTTTGGCCGAAGCGAAGCGTATCGGCGCCGCTTGCCACGCCGTCGTCCTTGCGTTGTTCAACGATCAGGTGCTGGTCAACCTGCGCGGTGCGCAGGGCATCTTGCGGCTCGAGGCCAAGGTCGGTGCGGCTCGACTCGAAGCCGCCTGTCACCGCGCGATCTCGTTTAGTAGTCCTAGATATCGCACCATCAAGACGATCCTCGATAAGGGCCTGGATCAACTGACCGAGTCCGCGCAGCCCGAACTAATTGACCTTGGCGACACCTACGCCCGCGGCGGCCGCTTCTGCCGTGACCTGCCTTCCATGATGAGCCACTGAGGACCCACTATGAACCCGATTCCCGAACTGAGCCCGATGCTCAAACAACTGCGGCTGTCCGGCATTCTTGATTCGCTCGAGCAACGCAATCGTCAGGCCATCGACGGCAAGCTCGCCTACACCGATTTCCTCGCGCTGCTGATCCAGGATGAACTCGCCCGGCGCGAGCACAAAAAGCTGAACACGCGGCTGGCGCGTGCCAGCTTCCGGCCTGGCAAGACGCTCGAATCGTTCGACTTCGACAGGCTTCCCAAGCTGAATCGCGCCGTCATCCAGGATCTGGCCACCGGCCGCTACCTGCAAGAGAACGCCAACGTGCTGATCGCAGGTCCCACCGGCGTCGGCAAGTCGCATCTAGCGCAGGCATTGGGCCATTGTGCAGCTCGCCAGGGGCATGACGTCCTGTTCCTCACGCAAACCAAGTTGCTCAACATGCTGCACGCCGCGCGTGCCGTCGGCAATTACGAGCGTCGTTTGCAGCAACTCGTACGCGTGCCGCTGATCATCGTCGACGACTTCGCCCTGAAGCCCATTACGGCGCCTCACGACGAAGCGTTTCATGACCTCGTCGCCGAACGATATGAGCGGCGTGGTTCGCTCGTCCTCACGAGCAATTTGGACTTCAGCGAGTGGGGAAACGCGTTTCCAGCCAACCGCATGCTCGGCGCCGCCACACTCGATCGGCTGCGTCACGGCGCCTACCGGATCATCCTCGAGGGCGACAGTTACCGCGTGCCGAAAAACATGCCGCAAGCACCCGTTTTAGGCATTGAAAAACGGGCCAAAAACTAGCATTCTTGACGGCGTTCGAAACCGCGTTTCCGAACCCTTCCAGGTGGCGCCTTTACGCCGATCTTCCCCGGCTCCATTACGCCGATCCGTGACAGCATCAAAGGGCGATGATATTTCAGCCCTGCTCGGACGCTGGCGGATATGCTCAAGGAATAGACGCGGGCTGCGCCCGCGTCGTTTCTGGTTGGTGCTCGCCGGCGTTGGCTCGTCGAACTCTGTATTGGAGACGAAGTAGACTTGACCAATCCGATCGCCGAATTCCGCTATGAGGTCAACGAAACGCCCGATCGACCTCGTTAGTTCGCCTTCGGCCAGGTCCCAGGCGCCGCGTTCAGGGCGTGATGTCTTGATCTGGTATGCATCAAAGACGCCCTGGTTGTCCTCGGCGAGAAAGTCCTCATGATGTTCGCACCACAGCGCGGTGTACGGTCGCGTTCCGAGCCCGGTCGCAACCATAAGCATGACCCCGAACGCGTGCTGATACCGGAAATTGCGCTCCGTGGCGTCGCCTGGGTCGCTGGTATTGCGTTTCGTTGCCGGGTTAGGCGCGCTCGGTGCACGCACGGTGGATTTGGCCTCGCCGCTCGGTCCCATAGGAATTCTGTATTTTGATTGGGTAAACCTCGTCGCTCTCGCGCAGAACATTATCAGGAAACAAGCGAATGCGGCAATGATGCCAAAGAAGCCGTCGAGCAATCCGGTTTAGTATTCCACAGTCATACGAACGTGTTGCCGTGCAGAGCCCGTCGTGCTGGCGACGACGTTATCGTATCCGTTGGGCATACGATCCCGTCATTTTCGTTTCCGAAAGAAAGGCGGACCCAGGACGCGACGACTGGGCGCCTTAACGCGACGGGAGCAACCAACGCTCCACGCCGTTCGAAGGCCGAAAACGAGTATTGCGGTGCTATTTGCCAGCTAGCGGATTTCTTCCAATCAAGCGTTTAAACTGGGAACAATATAAGTGAACTGACGGTTGGTGATCTGAAACGCCAGTTAGAGGGGGGCGACGACGTGAAAATCTCATTTGCCGGCGGGCTGACGTTTTATCGTCTTAAACGGTAGGGAGACGAGGAATTCATTGTCGAGTTCAATGAGGCTCAAGGGTATCTGACAGGAGGCTTCAAGAGGCGCAACCCATCCGCCCAGGTCTTGTTTATCGGCACGGGGGCAGTCGATTGGGATACTGATGGCCGTGTGGGTCAGGATGACGTCTCGGTCACGTAAGTTGGGCCGACACGGCGGTGCGTCTGCTGGCGTTTTCTATGAATGAGAATTTAACGAAAACCGAGATCTACGTTGGCGGGAAGATTGAGTATGCGTCAGAGCGCAAGTTCATTGCGTCCGTCCTGTCATGGTTGAGTGCTCAAAGACTCCATGCGGTTGTTCTTGCCAATATCGAGATCGATGGACGGCAGGTAGATTGCATAGTCGCGACGAACAATTTCGTGTCCGTCGTGGAGGTCAAGGCCAGTCAACTTCCCCTTCGCGGTGATCTGAACGGCGCTTGGACGCGGTTGTCAGCTTCCGGTGAGTGGACCGGCTATACGAACGCTTACCAGCAGGCGGTCGGGGCAAAAAACCGCGTTCGCGACGCGATGCAGGCAATAAAACCTGTGGGGAGTTTCCACCCCGATGGACACGTGGTGTTCACGAGCCCTCTCCCGGAGGGGTCCAATGTCACGCCTGGTAACTTCAAGGCTCGTGTGACGACAATCGACCGGTTTCCTGACCAACTCAAGCTGACGGGAACATCACCCTGGACGGTAGCTGACTGGCACGCGTTCGCGCGAAAGTTCAGGCTGACGGCGACGACCTTGGCGGAGGTCACAGGCAGTGCAGAGATGCAGGAGACGTCCGAACTCTTGCGACGCTACTGCGACGCGATGGTGTCAGAGCACGGGCCTGCCGGCAGGCAATGGTTGCCGGAGGCGGAAGGCCAGCGTGACGAGCTATCGGAGGCTGTTGCCGCCAACGCAGGGTGCTACTTCCATGGCCCATCAGGTTGTGGCAAGTCGTTGATGGCGAAGTGGTTAGTCAGCAAACTGGCTGCGCAGGGAGACCCGGTGTTCTTCCTTGCGGCCAAGAATTTTACCGGTTCGTGGGCTGATAGTCTGCGTCGGGAGGTTGGCCTGCTCGTCGATGACTTGCCCGGGGGTCTGTATCGCGCCGTAGCCCGCTCCGACCAGCCGGTTTTCCTGGTGATCGATGGGATCAACGAATTTGGCGCATCGGTGACGGAGGCCATTCGGGGTGTTCGGGCGCTGGCGCGACGCATGGGGGCGCGGCTCGTCATCACCGGGCAGGACGCCCGGCCCGCAGAGTTGAGTGGCCTGAGAGTCATCGAGGTTGCGCGCCCGACGCTCGATCTCAAGCAGCGGATCGCAATGTCGTCGGGTGGAAGCTTGAGCCCGGTCGCGCGGGACGTACTTCGCGCGATAGGATCGGGAATCGAGGCCGGCCTCGTGGGACAGATCGGCGCCGACCTGAAAGCTGACGCCACACGCCTGCTCTTGATTGAGCAGTACATTCGCAAGCGTCTGGGGCCGGGTGCGCGAGCAGGACTCTTTGGTCTGAGACAACTTGCTGGCGCGCTCCACGAGCGGGTAGCATTCTCCATGGCCGAGGCCAGCTTCGATGAACTGATGCATGCCGAAGGGCTCAGCTTCGCGCAGTGCGATGCGCTGTTTTCGGCAGGCATACTGATAAGCCGGGCCGGGCGGGTATCGTTTTCTCACGAAATGCTCCTCAACTCGTGCGTGGCGTTGAGCATGGCGCAGACAGCGACGACCGACGCGACGGGACTGGGGGAGCGACTATCGCTTCCTCTCATGGAGCCCTATGCCGGTGACATTGTTGCTGCGATCGACGATTCGGCCGTTTGTCATGCCGTACTCTCTGCAGCAACGAGTACGTCGCTGCTGGTCGATTCCGCGAGAGGGTACTTTGGAGCGATCGCGGCGTCAGCGGCGAAGGCCCTTCTGAGTGAGACGGCGGAAGCCTGTGTTGCCGAGATCCGTGGTGCTCGCCTCAGACTGTGTAAAGAAGAGAACATCGTTAAGGTCGGATGGGAGGCTGGGTGTCGACGAGACTGGACCACAGCTGAAAGGGCACGACTTCGGGCCATTGGTCGACGTGCGGTTCTTGGTCCCGGGATGGAAATTTTCCTTCAACTTTGTGCTGAAATGGACACTCGACTGGCGAGCGAGCGCCGTCGGTGGGTGGAGTTCGCTCGTCAGGAAAAGTACCCGCTCCGGAGTCAAAGTTTCTCTCTGGTCTACTACGGCTTCGGTGAATCAATCGGCTTTACTCACGTGGCCGGATCGACGCAGCGCGGTTTCGATCTTGTTTCTGAAGAAGAAATAGCCTATCGGCCGAATATTGACGAGCTCACTTCCGGCCAGCTTCACTTTTTCTTGCAGGGCCGGCGTCATTTCTTCGATCGCGAGGACGAGTGCCTTGCCGAGCATCTGATTTACCTCTTCCGCGAGCGGTTTCGTTGGGAGCCGTATCACGTCCAACTGGTCATGCTGGATTCGGTTGGTTATGCGCGCGTGGCATCCCAGGAGATCAAGGATCGCCTCGTTGAGGCTATCGGTGCGATCGAAGTGAGTCCCGGGAACTGGGGCATCAGCTCAAGCATGGTCGATGCTCTGAAGATACTGGGTGCGCTGGATGAAGGTGCAGAGGAGTCGCGCACGGAAATCAGGGCCGAGATTGCGTCCGTGCTAGTGGACGACGAGCGTAACGTCGATTGCGACCTGGCACTTGCTTTGTGCGTGAGGATGTTCGACCATCCATACGACTCGATCTATGCCGAAGAGATCCACGATCTTGACGAGGCGAAGCAGCGACGCCTGTTTCGTCGCGCGATTCAAGCTCCTGACGCCAGGCGTTCGATGAGCCTTGACTGGCTCGTTGAAAAGGTGGCGTCTTTCGGGGATCCCTTGGATGTCGCACTACTTCGGCCCTTGACGGGCTTGCCCAGCAGAATCAATCCATTTCCTCAGGAAGAGTGGGGGGCATTCGCAGCCGCGACGCGTTTCCTCGGCCGGCACCACGGTGAACTTGAACCGATCGAGGCTGCGACTAATGAAGAGCTTTGCCTGGTCGAAGTCCGTTCTTTGATCTATTTAGTTGAAGCCGGCGGGGAGGTCGGCGTCGCCGCGGTGCGGCAAGCCTGGCAACGGCTTGGTGAGTTGCGGCCGCAACTCGTTGTGGGATGCCTCAGCGAGATACAGAGGGCGCTGCGCGAACGGCCCTATCGTCGGGACGGCGTGGAATCCTATCCGCCACTGGATTTGGTGGCTGTCTACCCGGATGAATGTCTGGCCGTTGTCCGAAAGTTCATCGACGATGGAGCTTTTGCGGAGTTTTATCACCAAGTCCCAGATCAGGAGCGAGGCGTATCGTTTGCGTTCGACGTAGTGGGGGAGTACGGCGACCGGGGGGATGTGGAGAGACTTCGCCTGCGAAGCCGAACTCACCATTTCGCGCGTCATGCGCTGGCGGCTCTCCGGCGCCTCGACGGGGCGGACAATGCGGACAGGAGTGTTTGATGACTGTGATAGCCAAGTTTCATTGTCGGTTGTTCTTTGGCACTCCGTCTCGCAGGCGCTCGGCCTCCTAATCGCCGGCCCGGCCGTGCTTGATGTAATAGAGATCCCGCCGAGACGGTGCTGGCTGCCCTGTCATCTGATCAAACCTCCCCCTCAGCTTGGCCGGGCGTCGTGTTGACAGTTGGGAGTCCAGTCTGTTGGGTCGAAGCGGCTGCCATGCTGGCCTCGAGTCGCGCGGCCTTCTCAGGCGTATCGATATATTGCGACAGCGTTGGCCGGGGACCGAAGACATTCCGGCAGATAATCAAAATCTTCTTCTCATGTCGGCGCACTTCCGTGGTGATAGTGGGTACGAGTCCGGCATGGAGGCGTATCAGGTCGTCGCTTGATCGATCATGGCCGATCGTCATGCGATAGGAAAACTGCGCGACAGTCCGATTGAGCTGCCGGACTTTCCGAGTGTCGAAGATGTCACGGTGACGTGAGATCACGTTCACTGGCCTGAGTTTGCTGGAGCCGCGAAGAAGCATGCGCGCGGAAATTGGAAAGATCAGCTCGACCTCACCTGAATGGTCATAAGGCATCCGCGCATGGAACGCCTGACGAGGATCATAACTGCAGACGGGATTGTCCGAGGTGAGGAAAGGCGCGCTGGTCTTGTTGTGCAGCACCTCGAAGCCAAGCCGCAAGCAAAGATCACCAAAGTCCTTGAATTCGGCTTTCATCGCCAGCAGCGTCTCGTGCGGATTGATGCCGACCGGCACGGTGTCGAACTGTCCGGCGTAGCGCTCGAGTTCCGGGGGAAGCGCACCGATCTCTTCAGCTATCTTGTGCTCGGCGCGCAACTTGGCCTCAAGCATCAGCGCTCGACGATCGCGGGTCGCCGGAACGCGGGCGCGCATAATCGTTGCCATGCCCAAGACGTTGAAGGAGATGGCGGGTGTCAGCCGGCGGGCTGCGAGGGCTTGGACCGTTTCAGGCCATACGGTCTCGATCGTGTTCCACAAATCCTCGAAGCGATGGTTCTCTTGGTCGCCCTCTGACAGCCTCTGCGAATAGTAGTCTCGCTCGAACCCGATCGCCCGTGGCTTCATCGGGTGCGGGTCTTCCGGCGCCTCGCAGCGGTAGACCTGAACTCGACCCCGATCGTCGGCGAAGCCGTTCATATAGACGGCCGAGATGAAGTGATGCCGACGGTTGTTGCGGTTCACGTCGCCGTGCGAGGGATTGAGGGTACTAAACGGCCGCACATCGTCATCGACGGGCACGTTGCCCCATGTACCGAAATATGTGGATGGCGTTGTCATCTCCGCTTCAGGCCCCCCACAGGTCGTCGGGGCCGAGATAGCTCAGATCGAGCTGGGCGACATTCTGAGCGACAGTCGCGCGTACGAGGCCACGCCGATTTGGATTGAGCGGGTGCTGCAGCAAACCGATCGCCTGTCCGTCGGGTGCCAGCACCAGCGGCTGACCATTCCGATGGTAGAGGTTGACGGGCGCCCCTGGAGGCGCGGGTGCTGCGAACCACTGGACGTTTCCAAGATAGTCTCGTCGTGTCCAAGTCCGATTATCAGCCGGTGCGAATTCCTGCACGAATTTGAGCCACATGGCCCGAGTCTCGATCGTGGGCCAATTGGGTTGGGCCGACCAGGCCGCGAGGCCGGGCGAACGCAGCCAAGCGCGTAGTCCCACGCCGGTCGTGAACGTGGCGCCGGTATCGGTGACGGCGTTGATGGCCGCGAGCCGCGAATTGAAGCCTGCCTGGATCAGAATCGACGCGGAGCGATTCATCGTGCCGGTTTCCACGGCCGGCACGGCCAAGCCCAGCTCGTGGTCCTCCAGCGCCAGGCCGAACAAACCAACGACATCGCCGTTGGCGGCGGCGCGAACCCGCAGCGCTTCCATGGCCCAAGGCAGGCGATAGACCAGTCCGCCTTCGATGAATTGCAATGCGTCGCCCTCCTGACCAGAAACGATCGCGGAGAGTGGTTGCCCGAGCAGCCAGCAGCGCAGGATGTCGCGCCAGTTGGCCGGGAATGGATCAGGTTCGAATGGGTAGAAGGCGAACACGCGCTCCGCGATCCCGGTGATCGCGGCGATTGCCGCATCATGGTTCGACACCATGATTGCCGCGTTGGCCTGGATCAGGAGGTCGTTTGCCTCGGCCGCGACGGCGTCAAGAGCATGACCGCCTTCGAGGCCAAGACCCGCAAGGAAATAGCCGCGCCGTGTCGCGGCCGTTGAATTCGCCCAGATATAGCGGCTCCGGGTGAGCAGGGTGTTGCGATAAGCAGCCCGCGATGCGTCGTTCACGCGGAGCAGACGGCGCTGCCACAGCGACGATTGAAGGATGTTGTCGAGCGCGGCTTCGATCTGATCATCCGGCACGTCGGCTTCGCCGATGAGGCTGAGTATGGCCGTATCGAGCGTTGCCAGGTGGCGATCCCACTCGTTAAGTGCCCGCTCGCGCTTGTCGGCCTTTTCTCCGGTGATTTCTGGAAAGGTCCATGCAGCCGCATTGTTGACGACATAGTCGATCAACTGGTCAAGCTTGCCACCAAGCCGAGCATGCATGCGCGTAAGTAGAGAGAAGATGAGCTGGATGAGCCCGCTCTCCATCTCGCGCGCGCCGAGATCCTCGACCAGCCCAACCCACTCGTCGTGCTTCTTGTTCTTCGCGTCGTCAAAGATAGGAAAGAGGGCAAGGCCCTCGACATCGATGTAGGCGCGGCCAGCGCGGCCGATGACATTCTTGAATTCTGAAACCTTGATCTTCTCGCCGTGGCGGTAGAGCGAATGCATAACGACCGCGGTGGCTGACAGGTTGAGGCCTTGAGCCAATGTCGGCGATGAGATCGTGACCCTGAGCACACCATCCCGCAGCAGTCGCTCCACCTCCTTGCGATAGGCGGTCGGCAAGGCTCCATGGTGAAGCGCCACGCCAAGACGTAGGCATTTTAGGGTATCGCTGTCCTGGCCGAGCCATTCCTCGCCAAGCGCGATAGCAGTTTGAAGCGTGGCCGGGTCGACCGTGAGCAGCGGCGCGAGTGCGCCGCGCGTGTGCAAGTCGACAATGACCTTGGCGAAGGGTTCAACACTCCGGCGCTCCGGGCAGTAGATCAGAACGGTCTGGCCGTCGCTGACGAGCCGCCACGCCGTGGCAAGGCTCAGTTCCTGTTGGTTATCCGGGAAGAGCCGGGTGCGCAGCCTCTTCGGCGGCACGAACAATGGCGGCACAGCGCCGCTTAGGAAGCGAGGCACGAAGGGCCTTTCATCACCGACGCGAAGATTGAGACGTGCCGTTGGGGAATTCCAGATCACCTCACCGAACCGCAGGCGAGTCGGTCGCCAGTTACGCTTGATCGGGCCGCCAGGTTGATCGCGACGCAGCCAGGACGAGAAGTCTTCGAGCTGATCTCCGTCAGGAAGGATCGCTGAGAGGCAGACGATGCGGCGTTGATCGGCGTCCTGTCGGCGCAGGAGGCGCTGAATCTGAACCTCGTATCGAACCTCGCGCTCCCCAGGTCCGATCATGTGGCCTTCGTCGAACACGAGCAGGCCAACGTCGTCGAGAAGCGACGGATCATTCCTCAGCGCAAAGTCGAGTTTTTCAGGGGTCGCGACGACGATGTCGCGCTCGCGGATAGCGTCCTGATCAAAGCCAGATACGCCGATGCTGCCATAAAGAGCGGAGATGGTCTTGCCGAGCGGTCCGAAGGTGCGCTGGAGCGTGGTTTCGGTTTGAGCCGAGAGGGCGCGCAGCGGCGTCACGAACATCACCCGTCTGCCGCCGGCTAGGCACCGCAGGATGGACAACTCGGCGATCCGGGTCTTTCCGGCACTGGTCGGAAGCGAAACAACGAGATTGTCGGTCTGATCGACGGCGCGCGATGCTGCCTCGGTCTGCGACGGCCAGAGGTCGACCTCGGCTCTGGGACGGCGAGCGAGCACGGCGATGAAGAGCTCGCGAAGGCCGGGCCATGAAGCCGCGGCGCCACCGGCGGGGAGTACCGGCACCTTCTGGTGGAAGGTGTTTGACCAGAGATCAGAGAGTAGATGGATTGCGACCCGATGCACCCACCATTGGGGCAGCAGATTCAATTCGGCGCAGATATCCAGACCGTTGCGAAGTTGCGCGATTGCCCGGTCGACAAGGGCCTGCTCGCCGCGATCCAGCGCGAGCAGGAAAGTCGCGAAGGCGCCGAAGAAGGCATCCGTCAGAGCGAGATCCAGGCCCTCGAAGAGGAAGTCCTGCCCATCTCGGTCCGCCGCATTGGCGGCGGCCGGCTCGGCGAGGCGCTGTTGAAAGAGCGCGGCAATATTTGCGTCCGATCCTCGTCCGTCCAGACGGAAGGCATACACACGCGCCCGCAGCGCGGTAATGTCTCGGCGCATCAACAGCGCGAGCGCCTGCTCGATCGAGGAAAAATTCTCGTCGGCTGCGACGACTGCGAGGAGCGAATAGGCCCGTGCTGACAGATGAGCGAGATGATAGCTCGCCGCCGCCATGACGAAATGGAACTCGCGGTCGGCCTCAGCGCGATTGCCTTTGGCCATAACCGCCTCGAGGGCAGTCGCCGCCTGTTCGAATGCGATCCGAGCCTGGTTTGGGTCACCGCCAAGTTCGAGGAGGCGCAGCCCGAGGCCAAGCAGGCCGTAGGCGTAACTGTGGAGATCGAAGCTGAGCTGCGGGGAGAAGTCTGGGGCGCCAGGAGGCAGAACACCGTCACGCCAGATCATGGCGCGCGCTTGGCCCCTCGCGATAAGTCTGCCGCGAAAGCCCGTGGTTGCCGCGTCCGTAATGGCGGCCATGATCGCTTCAGGGCTTGTTGGCATCGACGATGACCTGAGCGTAGACCGCCCCAACAAAGGCGGCATGGCCGTCGACGTGCAAACCGACACCCCATTGTCCGATCGGACCGGGGTAGGCCTGCAGCGCCTGCGTCAGCAGCGCCTGCGGGGAGTTTCCTGAGAAGGTGAAAAGGAGGTGTCTGACGCTCTCGTTTGGAATGCCGTGCCGATAGAGCGCCTCGTCAATCGCATCGACGAGCGGCGCGTCAGTACCGAGCTCCATAAGCCGGGCGGAGATGAAGGACAGCGCATGTGAGGATGGGAGGCCGCCATCCTTATCGAGGCCGACCCGCGCGTCCGCTAGCGTCTGGGCGCGCAGGTCGATGCGGCTCTTCGCTTCCGTCTTGAGGAAGCGGAGCCGCTGCGTCGCCGGATCGAGGATCATGCCGATCACGTCGTCGCCGCGCATCGCCATGTCGCGGTGATCTTTCCAGCGCAGTCGCTTGATGGGCGCCCGATAGCCACTGTGGGCGTCGATCCATTCGGTCGCGTAAATCTCGCCGAGGTCACCCGAGCGGATTTGCGGTGTTTGCGGGAGGAGGTCTGTGATCATCTTCGCCGCAGCGGTCTTACCGAGACGCGCAAGTGCTCCGGCGATGCGTTCTTCGGCGGCATAGTGGGCCGGGACGGCCGTGGCCGTCACCTGCACGCCGGTGGCCGAGTCCGCCGGTCTGCCTTTCATCACGCGGACGTAGTGGTTGCCGACGGAGGTGTCGGCGGAATCGCACCAATCGTTGAACTGTACCATGCGCCTCCTCCCTAATTCGGAAAGAGGTCGCGAACGCGAAGGAAGGGCATGCCGGTTTCGGCAGCCCTGCGCACCTTGCGTTCAAGAACCTGGTTGAGCGGTATTTCTCGGTCGAGCATCTCGTAGAGATCGAGGCCGTCCATGCAGATGACGCGCTTGCCTCGGCCGAAGGCGACAAGGCCATCTTCCGAGAAGCCGCTGTTGCTGACGAACAGGCCGCGCGTCCAGGCGGCCTTCTGTTCGATCTTGCCGCGGAAGGTATGGAGGTCTGCAACCCCGATGGGCTGGCCGTGCCATTTGGCTTCCAGCAGATAAGTGTCACTGCCGAGCTGGAAGCTGCCGTCGATCTGTTCGCCCCTCAATCGGAACGGTTCCTGAGCTGCCAGGCCGAACGCGTCAAACAGGCTCTTGAGAAATCCCTCAAAGGCGAAACCGCGTGCCTGCGCGCTTAGCAAAGAGACCTGCAACAGTTCAGTCTTGATAGATGAGATCTTTTGGCGATCGGCAGTAGGAGCGGATACTGACTGGGCGGGTTTCGGAGGTGCGCCACCGCAGAGGCGGTTGATCAAACCCTGATAGCGAGACTGCGCGTCGACGACAGGGTCCTTCCCGCCGCTTCGAGCAAGGTATTCGCAGCGATGCTCCCAAAGGGCGGTGAGTGCGCGGACTGCGCTGGCGTCGTCGCAGGTCTGCAGGAAGTAGCGCAACCGCTTTCCCTTGGAGCCACCGTTCGCCAAGAATTTGGGATCGTCGATATTGACCTTGAGCTCCGAGGCGAAAAAATCCGCGAAGCTCCTGTCGGAAAAGTCGAGCACGAACCCAGGGCCTCGGACGAAGTCAACGAGGTCATCTACAAGGCGTAGGTCGATGGACCGTATCGAGCTAATAGTCTGTCCTCCCCGACGGACCGCAATCTATCTATTGATGGCTTCTTGGAGCGCCGCGATCTTCGCAAGTAGATTGTCAAACGAAGGCGGGTTTTCGTCGAACATCATAGGCGCCATAGCGCGATAATCCGCGCGCAAGTCCTTGATTCGCGCTTCGTCCGGCATCAGCAGCAGGCTGCCCGGCTTGGCGGTGTCATAGTTCGCCCAACCGGAGCGAAAGAACGTCGTCTTGTGCTGGGCGACCTGAGCGAGCAGATCAAAATCTGTCGCCGCGGCTTTGCCTTCGTCGGTGTCGAGCAGCATCGCGAGATCGTAATAGTGTCGCGAGAAATATTGCGGCGTTGGCGACCCGGCCGGGCGATGCGCTTCCGCATGGAGCGCGGTGGCTTTCTCCCAAAAGGTGCGCCGCGCTGACAGGACGATCACGCTGGTGTCGGGATCCTCGAAGAAGTTGGAATAGTCGTCGGCCGCGTAAGGGCGGATGATCTTCACCTCGGTTGGCCAGGGATCTCCCCGCGCGCCGAGTTCGAGCTTCACGCGCGGCGTAATGTAGGCCATGCCCTCATATTCGGCTGCGGGCAGCGCCGTCGGATAATGGAAGTTGACTGTCTGGGCGTCGCTAGCGTCGATCTCCAGTGACCACTCTCCGTTGACCGGCTCGCCGAGCTCCTCGACGATCGCGGCGCGCAGCGCCGGGACAAGCTTCTCAGCGATGTGTCGCGTGACGTCGCCGACCAGTTCCTCGATCAGGCGAGCCGCCTGCTTCTTGCTGATCGCTTCCTTCTCGGGATCGCGATCGCCGGTATAGCCGAGTTCTGCGCGGTCGAACGAAAGGTCGATGTCCTCGGAGAAGCGGCGGATAGCACCGAACGCCTTGGAGAGTGATGTGCCGCCTTTGAAGACAAGGGTTGCAGTAGTCCCCTTCGGCAGACCGAAAAGGCGCTTCAGGCACCAACAGACCCAGAAGTCCTTTTCAATAATCGTGTCGGCAACGCCTCGGCCGGCACCCGTCTCTCCGAACAGGGCGGCGCGATCACCGGCGGGGAGGCGGGCAACCTTATCCATCGATATCCGCTACCGCTGCATTGGCGATCGAGACGAGTGTCGGCCTCATCCAGGCAGGGGCCTGAACGGCGGACGAGGCCAGGGTCTTTTTGTCGTCGGCCGAAAGCCGACGCGCGGCAACCTGCACAACGTCGGCCGCCCGCACGGGGCCGACATGGCGGAGAGCCTGCACGACCGTACCGGCGGCGCTGCCGGGTGCGATCAAGTGCTTAGGCGAGGCGTGGCGAAGATCGACGACGCGCTTTCCGAGCACAACGCGCCGCGATGGACCATCGGTCAGATAGGTACTTCTTGCTGGCACCTGAGTCGTGAGCCCGAGGGCGTTTGCGGCGCGGACACCAGAGATCTGAACGTGCGACCCGGTCTCACGCGCCAACGCCTGCGCGACGTCGTCTGGCGTCGGCGAAAGCGGGCCGAGCTTCGGATGGACCTTGGGGAAATCGTAAAGGCCGCGGGCCAGACGGCGCAGCTTGCCGTTCTTGACCAGCCTGGAAAGCGCCTGATCGACCGCCGCACGGGCTGCCACGTCCAGGAAATCACTGGACGTGAAGACGCCGCCGCGCCCGGTGCCGCGGGCGCGCCTCATGATTCGATCAGGAACAGATGGGATGGTCGCCTTCATGTGTCAGAAAATACCACATATTTTTCTGACATTCAAGAAAGACGCGGATGAGTACTGGGCACGGCGCGCTCAGCATGGTCCACTTGAGCGAAACTTGTCGCGTTCTGGGCCGGCATTTCGCCGACGTTACCGTGCGCAGCGCACTGGGGGCGACGTACACCGAGCCGTGCCATCGGCGCGGCTGATCGAGGTGACGCGGGATCCGGTCGGACTGACCGACGTGGCCGATATTGCGGGCGTATCGACGCAGAACATGCGCAAGCTGATGCTGGCCCATCCGCGCAACTTCCCGGCTTCGGTGCGTGAGGGCAGCGCGTCGATCCGGCATCCGGCGGATGTGCTGGCGTGGTTGCAGGCCATGGCAGCTACGCGCTGGCCGGGAACGTGCTGGATGTGGCGAGGGTCGCATGGCAAGTTAACGTGGCTAAGGAATGCCAGCGGCTACCGCGCTCGGCGTCCATGGAGTTGCAAGCCTTGGTTGGATGAGCGTCGTCGCCTGGCTCATTCCGCACTCGAACCCGCCCGGACTGGGCGGTTCTTTCGTTGGCAAGCATCTGGATTGGAGATGCCGCTACGATGGGCTTGCTTGCGCTGCTTGATCCACGCTTTTCCACTCCGGCCAGTCCCACGCCACACAGCGCGGCGTCAAGTTGAAGCGGAGCGGAAACTCGCCGCGACGCACCATTTTGTAGATTGTCGTTTCAGCGAGAGGGACGATCTGCCGCAGTTCCTGACGGCGGATGGCGCGGGGAAGCGCCATCGATGAGACCGGCGTTGCAACGACCTCGCCCTGATAGGAGGAAAACCCGCTTCCTCACAGCCTCGACCCAGAGCCGACATCGCGGCCATGAGATTCGACGGTCAGCAGCAGTCTTCAACGTTGCAGCCCCGCCGCGAGTGGCGCCCGGTCGACGCAAGTCGGCTTACAACGCGAGAACCGCGGTCCAAGGCGCAACAAGGTACCGCGGACATGGGCGGTTCGGCATGTTTTGTCGAGGGTTCTTTGGTGAAACATGCATCCTTGAGCAGCAGGCTTATTGAATGTCTTCTCCCCCGCTCGGAGATTGGCCTTCGTCCTTCGATTGTGGTTAAACTCGGAAGCAATTTTTGGGCGGGTGTAGTGGCTTCAAGCCAAGCGAGCTCTCTCATTGCCAGCGGCACAGAATCTCAAGGGACAGGGATTAAACTATGCACAGCCTTAGGTACGACGGCTTCGCGCTCTAAAGGACGCTCAACGAGCGCCAGTACGGTAATGAAACGTACGAGCTTGAATCGGCACGTGGGAACGGCGATAGGAACATAAGTTTCGCAACGCTGGATGCCACTCACTGTTTGCGCGAATCTATCTATTCCGGAATCTCGAAAACCATGACCAACCGCGTTGATATTCTCCTCTATGTGGCGCTGAGCGAAGAAGCCGAATCAGTGCTTGAAGTATTGGGAGACCGATTCCTGCCCAGGGAACTCAAGGATGCCAACCTCACTGCTTTCTTCGGGACTCTCCCTGGGCCCACTCCTGGCCGAAATTTCAACGTGGCGATGGTTCCCGCTGGCAAGATGGGGAACACTCACTCCGCCACAGTTGTCTCACTTCTGATCGAAAAATTTAAACCTGCGGACGTGGTTGTAGTCGGGATCGCCGGATCGCTCTCCAACGACATGGAGCCGGGCGATGTTTTTATCCCCGACAGCATCAACGAGTACCTCGCTAATTCGGCCACCCATGGCGAAGACGGTGATTGGACATTCCGAATTTCGGGAAATCACTTCCTGACTTCCCGGCGGCTACTGAACCGCTTCCAGTTTTTTGCACATACCAGCAAGTCGCAATATCAGGCTTGGCAGAACAGCACGCGCGAACTGAGATCCGCGCTAATCTCAACTGCGACCGAAACGGCGCTTGCGAACGCAGGCTTGGAAATGCGCGGAGTGTGCAAGCTCTATGCGGGCGATGATCTCAATCTCGCCAGCGGTCCGGCCGTAGGTAAGGGCAAGGCCTTCATGGAGTGGATCACAAGGGAGGTCGACCGAAAGGCGGCGGCGATGGAGATGGAGACAGCGGGTGTTTACGATGCCGCACTAGTTCCAACACCTGCACCCAGAACCATTGCGATCCGTGGCATCTCAGACTATGCCGACGCCCGCAAAGAGAGGATTGAGGCAACAGCCAAGGGCATGTTCCGAGCGTTGTCTGCCAAGAACGCTGTTGCGCTATTCATACATGCAGTGGAAGCGGGGCTATTTGAAGTCGAAAATTTTGGTGGGGCTAACTCGAATGGATCCTCAGATTCCGACTGCCTAGATTCGCGAGCAAGGTCGGTGTTCGTCATCGGGGGAGAAACGGGCGAGACTTCCGATGTCGACGCTGAACTGCCTCGACTGCATCGTGCTTCTATGAAGCTAGGAACCGCATTGGCGCGGGCCGGCGCTCACCTTGTTGTCTGTAGTCCATTTCCTGACTCCGCCGACTACTATGTTGCAATGGGTTATGCAGACGCCAAGGCTGGCGGCATCATTCATTTTCACAGTCCAATTCATCCAAAGGTCGAGGAAAAGCGGCAGCTTTTTCGGCGGACACTCGGGCAGCCTAATTTGACGATCCAGGATTGGGACTATCCAGCGCCGGAGACCGACGAACAGGATTCTTGGTCACAGGCTTGGCTCCTTGCGCAGCTTCAGGCTCTCGAAAAGGCCGACGTCGTTGTCGCCCTCGGCGGCAAAGTGTCAAAGACCGCAAGCACGCTACTCCATCTGGCCGATGCGAAGGGCTTGCCGATCATTCCTTTTGCATTCTTGGGAGGGGCGGCAGGCCGTATTTACCAACGTCGAAACTGGGCGCGGCTCAATCCCGGGTTTGACGCAGCTATTCTGGATAGCGAACGCGGCGTCGACCAGGCAGTGTCAATCGCCAATCGCTTGGTACGTGACCGCGTCAGGCGGTCTACAGCAGGCGGTGCCCAGCCCAAGACCATCTTCATTAGCGTTGCGAGGCAAGATGCTGCCATGGGCGCAGCTTTGGAAGGTGTGCTGAGGAGTCATGGCATTGAGGTGGTGTTGGGCGAAAGCGAGATCGTACCTGACCAGATGATCCCAGCAACGATAGAGCACGCGCTCCGCCGCAGCGACATCGTTGCGGTCCTCTGGAGTCGATCCTATGCCCAGAGCCCCTGGTGCTATGATGAACTTGCCCTCGCGCTCAACCTGGAAGCACTTGGTGGGATGAAAGTCTGGTTGTTCAATTTGGACGATTCATCCATTGTACCGACCCAGGCGCGGAAGCTGCCGGCCGTTTCGGTGCGGAGCGAAGAGGGACTTCGAATCGCTATAAGTGATCTGTTGTCATAGTGTACTTTCCTGCGGCATCGCAGGGGCGCAGTTGAGTTCAAGCCCATTGCATCCCGGCAGGATCAGGCTCTGTGAATTGAGACCTCGGCGCTGGCCGGCTTTGGTTGGGCCGCGTTGGAAAATGCTTGACGGTATCAGTGACGGTATTGCCAGCAGCAGTGGTCTCGAGGTAATTCATATTTGAGACTGTTTTAACAGAGTTAGTACTGGATCTCCGTTGCGGTCCGCGGAGCGGCGGCAAGTACCGGTGGTATTTTTCGGTATCTCTGACGGTATCGTTGAGACAGGAACTGGCGGCACGGCCGTCATATAAAGGCTCCGGCCTACGGGTTGACAATCGAGTGGGAGTGAATTGACGTCCGGCACCGGCCGGCATCGACTGGCAGTAAAACACATCTAAGCCCGCGATTTTGCGGGCTTTTTTGTATTCCTGTCCGGTAATGGCTGGTGTCCCGGGCATTCACTCACGAACGTCAATCATCGCCTTCAAGTTGAAACGATCCCTCCGTGTCGTTGACCCATTTCCCGCCAACACGAATCCGTGTCGGCCCGTCATGCAAGTCAATTCTGGCCCTGAGAATGCTGGGTCGGCCCATGTCAACGCCTTGAGCAACGCATAATGCCAACTCTAGCACCCCGCGCACGTGTGCGATGAGCGCTGCAGTCGCTGTTGTTGCGCTGCCTGACGCGGGGTATTCTGTCATGCGTGGCGTGAATGACACGACTGGTTTTCTCGTGCCAATCGTGTTCAAAGACTCACTACCCCAGTGGTTGAAATACGTTCGGTAACGCAGCGAAAATCCGAGGAACCAAGGACTGAAAACCAGAATGCGGATGCACTTCGTCGTAGTGAGGCCGTCAATCTTCGATCAGCATCTTTACTTCAATCGACTGGCAGAACGCGCTGGAACGGGCGACGCCGACGCTCACCCCGGCGCTCAGTCGACAGCACCGCGCCCCAACCCCGTTACGGCTTGCAGGATTGCCACACGCGCCTGGCCCAGAATCTGCCCTTGCCAAATCGGGTCCTCGAAGCAGAACGCCGCGCGCACCGCTGCTCGAATCGCCGCCGCCTGCGCCGCCGGCGCGTCCGGATGCTGGCGCAGCCAGGCATCCGCCCGCAGCATGTGCAGCATGTCGATGAGCGGTACCGTGCCATATTCGATGGCCATGGCGGTCACCTGCGCATCCGGACACGCAAACCGCAACGTGTCGAGCAATGGCCCGCCAACGTTGGATGCCACCGTCGTGCCGTCGACCGGGCTGGCCAGATCGGCACCCCACCAGGCACGAGCGCGCCTGAGTTCGGCGGCGTCGACTCGTCCCACGCTGATCTTCTCTCCATGACCGGGTGGACCGAGCCCGGTATGAAAGTCGATCCAACCCACCGCTTCGCACGCCTGCGCATGGTCGTGAATGAGCGCGTCCATCAGTCGGGTGCTTGCCACCGGAGCACGCCCGCCATAGAACAACCCGTCTGCAAATCGATATTGCCCAAGGGTCAGCGCGCGCTGATACGCGGGTTCACCGTGCGCGGCGATATAGTGCGTGATCGCCGCGACATTGTCGTCCGAGGGCGGCCACGTCGGTGGCACCAGCAAGGCGTGCAGATCGGCGTAGGCATCGTTGGTCGGCAGCGGCTGTGTGAAGTCGATGCTGTTGCGGTTCAAGTCCACGTTGTCCTCGTTGGTTCGCGACAGCCACGAGAAGCCGTAAGGATTGATGGCATGCACGACAAGGATCGCCACATCAGCCGCCGCCAGGCGTGCCTGTAGCCCTGCATCGCCCAGCAGTGCGACTTGCGCCGCACTGCCGCTAAAGCCCTCCACGCCATGGGTGCCCGACGTCAGGATCAATAGCCGACGGGTGCGCGGTGCCCCGAGCCGCACAACGTCGGTCGCCAGTTCCTCGCCTTCACGCCCCGCGATGCCGGGAATGAGATGGCTCGTCACGGCGACCCCAGCAGCCCGTGCCGCGGCGGCAAAGCGCGTGCGTGCCTGGGCATAGGTCGCGGAAAAGCATGCGTTGGCCATGATGCGTTACGCGACCAGGAAGGCTTCAGCCAGACGAACCCAATACGTGGCGCCCAGCGTCAGCACATCGTCGTTGAAGTCATAGCTCGTGTTGTGCAGCATGCACGGGCCGAGTCCGTGTCCGTGTGCGCGGTGATCGCCCAGTCCGTTGCCGATATACGCGTAGCACCCCGGACGCTCCTGCAGGAAAAATGAAAAGTCCTCCGCCCCCATGGTCGGGTCGATCGGGTAGACAACGTGGTCGCGTCCGACGATCTCTCGCATGACATCGACGGCAAACTGCGTCTCGGTCGCCGTGTTGACGGTCGGTGGGTAATTGCGCACGAATGTGAATTCCGCCGTACAGCCATAGGCGGCCGCCGTGGATGTGCAGAACTCGCGCATGCGAGTCTCCACCAGATCGAGCACTTCGATGGAGAACGTACGCACGGTGCCGGCCAACGTGGCGGTGTTGGGGATGACGTTGATCGCTTCACCCGCCTGCATTTGTGTGATGGATAGCACGGCGGCGTCGATCGGACGTTTGTTGCGCGTCATGATGCTCTGCAGGCCGGTACCGATCTGCATGGCCGTCAGGACCGGGTCGATGCCATCGTGCGGCATGGCGGCGTGCGCCCCCGTCCCCTTGACGACGATCCGGAACTCATTGCTCGACGCCTGCGTCGCACCCACGCGCGCACCGAAACTACCGGCGGCGAGTCCCGGCCAGTTGTGCAGCGCGAACACTGCGTCGACCGGGAATCGCTCGAACAGGCCGTCCTGAAGCATGGCCTTGGCGCCGCCGCCGCCTTCTTCCGCGGGCTGGAAGATGAACACGATCGTGCCGTCGAACGTGCGATGCGTGGCAAGCTGCTGCGCAGCGCCCAGCAGCATGGCGGTATGACCATCGTGACCGCACGCATGCATCTTGCCGGCATATTGCGAGGCGTGCGCAAAGCTGTTGAGTTCCTGGATGGGCAGGGCATCCATGTCGGCACGCAGACCGATGGTCTTCTTGCCGGTACCGTTGCGCAACACGCCGACGACCCCTGTCTTGCCGAGGCCGCGGGTGACCTCGATACCCCAGGATTCGAGCAGACGCGCAACGATGTCGGACGTTCGCGCTTCCTCATAACGCAGCTCCGGGTGGGCGTGGAGGTCGCGGCGAATGGCCTGCAACTCGGTGGTGCGTTCAGCGATTTCGGGAATGATGGACATGTAAGCGGGTTCTCCATGGAGGCCCCGATGGCGCCGCCGCCGGCGATCGTCAAGAAAGCCGGGGCGCGACATTGGCCATGGGGCGTGTTGTGGGACTGAAGTGAGTTAGACATGCGCGAGACGACGTCCCGCGCATGGGGAGCGATGCGCGAATTGTTACTGCAGCGGCATGCGCGAGCGGTCTTGCAGCATCAGGATCGTGATGAGGCCCACCGCCGCGCCAAACATTCCGTAGTACACGACAGCGAGCTTGTCCCCCGTCCAGCTGATGAGTAGCGTGGCAATGGCGCCGGCGAAGCCGCCGAAGATCATGACCGCGAAGTTATAGCCAATCGCCATCGACGTGGCACGTACCCGCGATGGGAAGAGTTCACAGACGAAGGCGCAATACGAGCCCTGGAACAAGCCCAGTGAGAGCATCAGGCAACACTGCACGAGGATCAGCATCGGCAGTGTCGGCGTGTGACTCACGGCCAGGAACAGCGGATACGTGATGACCAGGCTGATCACGCCGGACGCTACCATTGGCTTCTTGCGGCCGATGACGTCTGAAATCCGGCCCGATGCAAAGGTGCCGACGATGTACGCGACGGCCGCGCACAGCGACGCGATCACGCTGCTCTTGAACGGAATGCCCAGCGACTTCGTGGCGTAACTCGGCATGTAGTAATAAAAGATGTACGTGCCAATGGTGCCGTACACCGTCAGGCCGAAGCCGGCCAGCACCTGTCGCCAGTGCGTGGTCACCGATTCGATGAAAGGCGAGCGCCGGGGCTCGGCATGCTGGGTGGCGTGCTTGAATACCGGGGATTCGTCCAGGCGCGAGCGCACATACAGGCCGACTGGCACGATCAGCAGGCCGATCGCGAAGGGAATGCGCCATCCGAATGCGTCGATCTGCTCCGGGGTCAGGGTTTGGGTGATACCTACCGATACGATGGCCCCGAGCAACATGCTGCAGGCCTGAGCGATCATCTGGAAGCTGCCGTACACGCCGCGTCGTTCGACAGGGGCATGCTCGACCAGGAAGGCGGTGGCGCTGCCCACTTCGCCGCCGGCGGAAAAGCCTTGCAGGAAACGGCCGATCAACATCAGTACCGGCGCGGCCATGCCGATTGACGCATAGGTTGGCGCAAAGGCGATGACCGCGACACCGACCGCCATGACAGAGATGGTCAGCAGCAGGGCTGACTTGCGGCCATGCCTGTCGGCGACGTTACCCAAAACGATGCCGCCCAGCGGCCGCGTGAGGAACCCCACGCCAAACGTCGTCCAGGTGGCGAGCAAGGCGGCGGTCGGGTTATCGCTGGGAAAGAACTGGCGGGCGATGTTCGCCGCGAAAAACGTGAAAACAGTGAAATCGAACCATTCGAGCGCATTGCCGATCGTAGATACCGCAATCACGCCTACGTCGATACGTTTGCCCGATCGTTCCGGGGCTGTCGGGGTAGCGGCGCTGTCGCGCTCAACTGAAACTTCCATGGAGAGGCTCCTGTTTCGAAGTTTGACCGTGGCAAGCCGGATTTACTTGCTCCGGCTGATTCTGCTTGTGTAAAAAAAGCAATAAAAGCTAGAATTTGTGATCCGTCATCGCAAATATTTTGATGAATTCGCGGTCGACGGGATCTCGACACGACCTGCGAGGAAACCCGTGAGCAACCTGCGATTCATGCGCACTTTCATAGCGGTGGCGCGGTACGGCTCGTTCGCTTCGGCGGCCGAACGTCTGGCGATGACGCAGTCGGCGGTGAGCATGCAAATGCGCGCGCTGGAAGAGGAGTTCGGTCACGCAATATTCGATCGGGTGGGGCGTTCGATTGCACTCAACGCCATGGGCCGGGCGTTGCTGCCGCACGCGCAGTTGTTGCTGGCGCAATACCAGAACATGCGCATATTGGCGTCCGGCATCGAGTCGCCCGTCGGCCCTGTCGCGATTGGTGCGATCGAGTCTGCGGTGAGCGCGTTGGCGCCCGCCGTGCTGCAAATCAAGCAGGCGCGCCCGGGCCTGGAGGTCTCGATCGTGACCGCGCGCTCGATGGAACTGACGGCCCAGCTCGACGCCGGTGATATTGACTGCGCGGTGCTGGTCGAGCCGCCGGGGCGTCGGCCCGCTGGGGTGCGCTGGACGCCCCTGTATCGCGAGCCTCTGGTGATGCTTGCCCCTTCCGGGATGAAGCAGGCGTTGAGCGCGCGGCTGCTGGCGACGGAACCCTTCCTGCGATTCGACCACACACAACGCACGGGGGCGCTGATCGATCGCGCTTTGCGGCGTCAGCGCATCAAGGTCAATGAATTCCTGGAGTTGAGTTCCATTGAAGGCATTGTGGGACTGGTGCGCCAGGGGCTCGGCGTCACCGTCGTGCCAATGCTGCGCAACGCCACGTGGGCGCAAGAAGACACCCTGCGCGTCGTCGCGCTGCCCGACGTGGCCGAGCAACGTAGCATTGGTCTGCTGGCGCGCGCCCGCGACGACAAGACCGGTATTACGAGCGTCATCGCCCAGCAGGTTCTCGCACAGGCGTGAGTTTGCGGGCGACCACGAGTCGCGTTGTCAAGCAAGCCCCGGACGAAGGGGCATCGATCGGAATGTCGGCCTGATGATCGTGGCCGTGCCTGAACCGATAGGACCCGAGGGGGAGGGCCGCTCCAATCTTGTGCGCGATGGGTGAGGGAGGCGGCCAGACCGAATGGGTCCGGTGAAGGCAGGCGCGCGACGCTCACACCGAGCGCGTCAGTCCGCCATCAACGCGAATGTTCTGGCCGGTGATATACCCACCGCCTTCCGACGCGAGGAACGCCACGGTCGCAGCGATCTCTTCCGCCGTGCCGTAGCGCTGCATCGGCACGCTCTCACGGCGTGTTTCTTGCTGCGGCAGACTGTCGATCCAGCCCGGCAGCACATTGTTCATTCGGACGTTGTCCTTCGCGTACTTGTCCGCAAACAGCTTCGTGAACGATGCCAGACCGGCGCGAAACACCGCGGAAGTCGGAAACATGTCGCTCGGCTCGAACGCCCACGCTGTCGAGATGTTGATGATCGCGCCCGCGCCTTGCTTCTGCATGATCGGTGTCACCAGCCGCGTCGGGCGGATCACGTTCATCAGATAGGTGTCCATGCCGCGATGCCAGTCGTCGTCGGTAATCTCCAGAATCGGCGCTCTCGGACCGTGACCTGCGCTATTGACCAGCACATCGATACGTCCCCAGCGTTCGACGGCCAACTCGACCAGCGTCGCCAGCGCTTCGTTCGATTGATTCGACCCCGTCACGCCCACGCCACCCAGCGCCGTGGCCAGGGCCTCGCCCTTGCCCGACGACGACAGGATGCCGACTTTGAAGCCATCTGCCGCGAGACGCCGCGCCGCGGCAGCGCCCATGCCACTGCCGCCCGCCGTAATCAACGCCACTTTTTCCACTGTCATACCGATAACCTCCAGAGACGCCGGCATGCCCACAACGGCAGCCCGCATTACGATTCGCGTCTGAAAGCGTAACATCTCGGCGCATCCCCGATGACACACCGTCTCGCTAGTTCGATGAGGCGCTGGCCGCGCGCTCGGCCACAGGGGATTGCGACAAACGGTCATCGTGTTGCGTCGCTTGCGAGCGGGTAGGCGCTATGCGCCCTGGCAAGACAATGGCGCATACCGCGAGTGACTTCGTGTCATCATATGGCATGGTCCAGATCCCACTCTTCCCGCTTGGCAACGCCCTGTTTCCTGCTGGGGTGTTGCATCTGCGCATCTTCGAGGTGCGCTATCTCGACATGATCAAGCGATGTCTCGCCGATGGCACCGAATTTGGTGTGGTCGTCCTGCGCAAGGGCAGCGAGGTACGCTTGCCCGACGGCGTCGAGGAGCCCGCCATGATCGGCACGATGGCGCGCATCGACGACTGGCGCGCGACCATGCCATCGCTGCTCGAGCTCGTGTGCCGTGGCACGACCAAGTTTCGGCTCGCGTCCGTCGAGCAGGGGAAGTACGGTCTCTGGACGGGCGAAGCGCAAATGCTGCCGGACGATGTCAACATCGCCATCCCCGATAACTTGCAGATCAGTGCCGACACACTGGGCAAGCTGATTGCCGGCTTGCAGCGCGACCCGGCACGCGCGGCAAAATTGCCGCTCGCACCGCCGTACCGTCTGGACGAGTGCGGCTGGGTCGCGGATCGATGGGCCGAGTTGTTGCCGCTGCCGCCGCACGAGAAAGAGGCCCTGCTGGGCATCGTCGATCCGGCGGCGCGTCTGTCGCGCATTCAGGCGTTCCTGACCGATCACGGCGTGCTGTCCTGAGCGCCGACCCGGGCAGGGTCCGGGCGTTCGTTTCGTCAAAGCCGGCCAGACAGGCGATAATGCCGCCTGCAACGTCTTTCCATGCCGACGTTCCGCGTCGTGCCGCAGCCAGCGGCGCCGGGGGCGGCGGCATCGTCACAGAAATCCATGACAGTCCAGATCAACGAAGAACTCAAGGCGTACATCGATCCGCTCACGCCTGATGAATATGCGGCGCTCGAACAGAGCCTGCTGGCCGAGGGATGCCGCGACGCCCTTGTACTGTGGGGCGACGTGCTGGTCGACGGCCACAATCGCTACGCGATTTGCCGCAAGCACAACATCGAATTCCGTACGGTGCAGAACCTCTCGTTCAAGTCCATGGACGACGTGCGCCTGTGGATGATTGACAATCACCTGGGCCGGCGCAGCGTGTCCGATTACCAGCGCGGCGTGCTGGCGTTGCGCAAGAAGACCATTCTCGAAGCCCGCACCGGTAGCGACAATCCGGCGCAAGCCGAGGCGCCGCCGGCCGCTTCGGCGAGCGATGCGGCTGAGGCAATGGGGACCAATGCGTCGATCCCCGCGCATACGATGGCGCTCACGCGCGCGGCGTTGGCGCGTGCGGCGCGATTGTCGAGCAATACGCTGGGGCAGATCGAGCAGATCCACACGGCGGCGGCGCCGGAGCTGGTGGATGCCGTCAAACGTGGGGAGGTGTCGATCAACGCGGCCGCGGCCGTCTCGACCTTGCCGCAGGCGGCACAGGTGGCCGCGGTGGTCGCTGGCAAGCAGGAGTTGCGTGAGCTGGCGCGTCAGGTGCGTGAGGCGCGTCCCGTCAAGCCACGCAAGCGGAAGGACGACGAGATCGCTGACGAAGACGACGGCACGCCGCCGTGGGATACCACTGCGGAGCCGACCGACGAACTCACGCGTCTGTCAAAGGAACTCAAAGCCATGACCGCCGAGCGCGATGCGCTCAAGAAGCGGGTGGCCCATCTGACCATTGCGCTGGCGGAGGCGCGAGCGGGCAAGTAAGTATGCGAACACCCAGATCCCAAGCCCTTCATGAGGCCATCCGCGACACGCTGCGAGACGAAATCTTGCGCGGCGTGCTCCCGGGTGGGTATCAACTGCGTCAGGAAGCCCTGGCTGAGCGTTTCAACGCAAGCCGGGTGCCGGTGCGCGAAGCGTTGCGGCAATTGGAAGCGGAGGGGTTGGTTACCCACCCTCTGAACCGTGGCGCGACCGTGACGAGCATGAACCTCGAGCTATTGTGCGAGTTGCTCGACATTCGTGTCGCGCTCGAATGCCATGCCGCGAAGCTTGCCGTGCCCAACATGGCGGAGCGCGACTTCCAGGGGATGGAACAGATCCTGGCGGACTACTCGGCGTCCGAAGCCGTCTCGGAATGGGCCGAATACAACCGACGTTTCCATCTTGCGCTGTCGGCGCCCGCCAACAACCGCCGTTTGCGGATGCTCGTCGAAGCCTACTGCCTGAACACCGACCGCTACTCGCATCTGGCGATGTCGCAGGCGACCGGCAAAGAGAACCCGCAGCACGATCACTACGAAATTCTCGCGGCATGCCGGCGTCGCGACGTGGGGGCAGTCGTGTCCCTGCTCGAGGCGCATATCCTCGCCACCCGTAACGAAATCAAGGCGATGGCGCGCGAAGACGCCAGCTTCCTCCCGCAGGCTGCTGTCTGAGTCGCCCCTGTCGATCACAGCGGTCGACGCCCCGATTCGCGCTTATTTGTGAATTCAGTGCACGAATCTTGTTCGTCTGAGGGGGCTTCTTGTGCGTGCGCGAATCCGGGACACTGTGCGCTTCCGTCGCGCCGTTCAACGGGCGTTGATTTCCTTGGCGCGACGCATCTGACAGGAGTTGCACTCATGAGTCTTCCCGCCTTTGGCCTCGGCACGTTCCGTTTGAAGGGGCAAACCGTCGTCGATACCGTTACCCAGGCGCTCGCGCTGGGATACCGCGCGATCGACACCGCGCAGATCTACGAGAACGAAGCCGACATCGGGCGCGCACTGACGGCATCGGGCGTCAAGCGTGACGCGTTGCATCTGACCACCAAGATCTGGGTCGACAACTTTTCCCGTGACAAGTTGATTCCGAGCCTGAAGGACAGTCTCTCGAAGCTCGGCACCGACCGGGTCGATCTCACGCTGATTCACTGGCCCTCGCCGGCCAATGCAGTGCCGATGGCGGAATATCTTGGCGCGTTGCGCGAAGCCCGCGAGCAGGGCTTGACCCGTGCCATCGGCGTGTCCAACTTCACCATTGCGCTGCTGCAGCAGGCCATTGGCATTGTTGGGCCGGGCGAGTTGGCGACCTTGCAGATCGAGCTGAGTCCATACTTGCAGAACCGCAAACTGGCGGAATTTGCGCGTTCGCAGGGCGTTCACGTCACGTCATACATGACGCTGGCGTACGGAAAAGTTTTGAACGATCCGGTGCTCGTGAAAATTGCCGAGGCGCACGAGGCTACCACGGCGCAAGTCGCGCTTGCCTGGGCGATGCAGCAGGGATACGCCGTCATTCCGTCGTCCACCAAGCGCGAGAATCTGGCGAGCAACATGAAGGCGTGCGACCTGAGGCTAAGCAATGACGACATGGCACGGATCGCCACGCTCGATCGCAACGAGCGTCAGGCCAATCCGGCGTCGCTCGCGCCCGCTTGGGACTGAAATACGCGCGAGTCGGGGGATTGCGGGTGCGGCGGGGGCTTGCGGAGCGCGCGCCCGATGTGTGACGGTGGCGGGGCGTGTGCGAGAATAGCGCATTGCCGATAGCGGCCAATTGCGCTGTGCGTAGCGCGTCCGAAATGGGGCGGGCGACGTGCGGCGGCTTTTCGTCAACGTTTCATGAATCGAGATTTACCCGCCACCGACGAGACCTACATGGGCCTGGCGCTGCAGCAGGCCCGTGCCGCGATGGTGCAGGGAGAGGTGCCGGTGGGTGCCGTCGTCGTTTGCGACGGACAGGTGATTGCCGTTGGGCACAACTGTCCAGTCGGCGGCCACGACCCGTCGGCTCATGCCGAAATGCAGGCGCTGCGCGCGGCGGCACAGGCGTTGGGCAACTATCGTCTGCCGGAATGCGAATTGTATGTGACGCTCGAGCCGTGCGTCATGTGTGCGGGTGCGATCATGCATGCGCGCGTGAAGCGCGTCGTGT
>NZ_KB290492.1:41676-44925 GCF_000282835.1 Pandoraea sp. B-6
CCCAAGACCGGGGCGTGCGGCAGCGTGGTCGACCTGTTCGCGGAACCTCGGCTCAATCATCATGCCGAAGTGCTCGGCGGCGTCATGCGCGACGAGTGCGTCGACATTCTCCAGACCTTCTTCAGTGAACGACGTGCCGCTGCGAAGGCGCGTCGCTCGTCGGCGTCCGCCGAGGCGGTGGGCGAGACCCCAACCCCAACACCGGGATCCCTCAATTGACGCAGACCAGGCTTCTCGAACTGATTGCCCCGTCGGGCTACGCCCCCGACCCCGACGTCGCCTTGCGCGGCATCGAGACATTGGAGCGACTCGGCTACACCGTCAGCAATCGCGAGGCGCTTGCGCGTCGGTACTTGCGCTTTGCGGGAACCGATGCCGAGCGCGTTGCCGAAATCAACCAGCTGGCGGGGCGTGAGCATCCCGTGCCCGAGATCGTGCTCGCGGTGCGTGGCGGATATGGCGCCGTGCATCTGCTCGACCAGCTTGACTACGAAGGCCTGCATCGCCGGTTATCGGGAGCACCGGTCGCCATCATCGGTCATAGCGACTTCACGGCCGTGCAGTTGGCACTGTTGGCGCAGGCCCAGCTCACCACGTTTGCGGGGCCGATGTTGCTGGCGGACTTCGGGGCCGATCCGCTGAGCGATTTCACCCTGACGCAATTCCAATCCGTATTGCGTTCGCCGAGTCACGTGGCCCAGTGGCTGGGGGATGGGGCGAGCGGCGATATCGACGTGTCGGGCACCTTGTGGGGCGGCAACCTGGCGATGGTCTGCAGCCTGATCGGTACCCGGTACCTGCCGCAGATCGAGGGAGGCGTGTTGTTCGTCGAAGATGTCAACGAGCCGCCGTATCGCGTTGAGCGGATGCTGTACCAGTTGCATCAGTCCGGCATTCTGGCGCGTCAACGTGCGTTGGTGCTTGGGGATTTCTCACAGTACCGAGTGACCGAATATGACAACGGATACGACATGCCGGCGATGATCGAAAGCGTGCGTAAAGTGATCGGCATTCCGATCGTGACCGATATGCCGTTTGGTCACGGCCCCGACAAACTGACCTTGCCGGTGGGCGGACAGGCTAGACTGCAGACATCCGGGGCGCAGGTCACGCTGACGCTTACGGGATATCCCTATCTGTACGCGTAATTTCCAAGCGAGCGCCGACTGAGCGTTCGGTAAAGCGGCATAGCGGCAAGCGAAAGCACGCCGGGTCGAAACAACGACCCGGCGTGCTTTTTTGTTGTTGCGTCGATTGACGTCTATTGGGCGAGGTTGCGTGATTTTTTGCGTTATTTGAGGGTGTTTTTGGTGGGTTTGTCGACAACCAAGATCCACGGGCGGGGAGGGTGCCGAATGAGCGCGGGCGAAGGAGCGCGCGTGAACGGGCGGGGCCGTGCGGGGGCGACTATACGTTTAAGCACAGCCTGAATATCCGAATCTGGCTATGTTTCCGCGGGATGGATTTGGCTACACTGCTTCGATCATTTCGCCATTCCCCGAATGCCAGGACACCATGGCCAGCCACATTGCAAGTTCCAGCGACTATCCGCGCGACCTCATCGGTTATGGCCGTCACGTACCGTTTGCCGACTGGCCGGGGCGTGCGCGCATTGCCGTTCAGTTCGTTCTGAATTACGAAGAAGGCGGCGAGAACTGTGTATTGCACGGCGATCGCGCGTCCGAGCAATTCCTGTCCGAGATCATTGGCGCGGCGGCGTACGAAGCGCGTCACATGAGCATGGAGTCCATTTACGAATATGGGTCGCGGGCGGGCGTGTGGCGCATCTTGCGCGAATTCGAGCGCCGCGGGCTTCCGTTGACCGTGTTTGGCGTGGCGATGGCCATGCAGCGTCATCCTGAGGTGACAGCCGCTTTTCAGGAATTGGGGCATGAAATCGCGTGTCACGGGTGGCGCTGGATTCACTACCAGAACATGGACGAGGCGACCGAGCGCGAGCACATGCGCATCGCGATCGACCTCTTCAAGGCAATGACGGGTAGCGCGCCGCTTGGCTGGTACACGGGTCGTGACAGCCCGAATACGCGGCGTCTGGTGGTCGAGCAGGGCGGGTTCGTGTACGACTCCGACAACTATGGCGACGACCTGCCATTCTGGACACAGGTGCGGACCGGCACGGGCGACGTCAAGCCTCACCTTGTCGTGCCTTACACCCTCGATTCCAACGACATGCGCTTCGCGGCACCGCAGGGCTTCAATACGGCGGATCACTTCTTCCATTATCTGCGCGATGCGTTTGACGTCTTGTATGCGGAAGGGGACGAGGCACCGAAGATGTTGTCGGTGGGCATGCATTGCCGCTTGCTGGGTCGCCCAGGGCGATTTGCGGCGTTGCAGCGATTCCTCGATCACATTGAGAAACATGATCGTGTGTGGGTGTGTCGTCGTATCGACGTGGCACGTCACTGGCAGACGCGCCATCCGTACGTGGCGGCGTGAGCGAGCAGATTTGGGTGAGGCGGCTACGTTGGGAACCGGCGTGGTCACTGGTAGAAATTTGAATCCGAAAGGCGTCACTCGGCTGTGCGAAAAGCATGGCGGGGCGCCACCTTTGTTCTCCGGGAGAGCAGTGAATGAACGCCCCGTTGTCTATGACCCAACGTACCGTTGCCGAACTGTCGGCGTTGCCCCGTGCCGAGTTCGTTGCGGCGCTCGACGGCATCTTCGAGCATTCGCCTTGGGTGGCCGAAGCGGCTTGGGACGACCGTCCGTTTGCCACCGTCGAGGCGTTGCAGGACGCCATGTGTCAGGCCGTCATCGATGCTGGCGAAGGCCCTCAGCTCGACCTCATCCGTGCTCACCCCGAATTGGCGGGCAAAGCGGCCGTGCGAGGCGAACTGACGGCCGAGTCCACGCGTGAGCAAGCGGGGGCGGGGCTGGACCAGTGCAGTGCCGATGAATTTGCGCGGCTGACCGAACTCAACGATGCGTACAAAGCCAAGTTCGGGTTCCCTTACATCCTGGCGGTGCGTGGGCATACGCGTGCCAGCATCATCGAAAACTTCGCGGCGCGCGTTGCAAACAGCCGGGCGGACGAGATCGACGAATGCTTGCGACAGATCTTCCGTATCGCCGGATTCCGTCTGCAGGATCTGGTTCGCGACTGAACCGTAAGGAGACTGGGCGGATAGTGTCGGCCCGAGTGGTTTCCGTCCGTTGCAACCCGATTCGTCCCGTTTCAGACATTACCCAGCATCAAGGAGTTGGCATGGCCCTCGCCCCGCAAGA
>NZ_KB290493.1:0-22812 GCF_000282835.1 Pandoraea sp. B-6
CTTGGCCGCCTTGGCATCCTTCGACTTCTTCGACCGGGTCGCCTTCGCGTCCGATGCGCCTGCGGCCGATGCCGCCACCGGAGCCGGCGTCGAGCGCTTGGCCGACATAGTCGCCGCACCTGGCGCCGCAGGCTTCATCGTCGAACCGGCGGCAGGCGTCGGCACAGGCGTCTTTTGAGTCGTCGTCGATGGGACAGGCGCCGCCGGCGTCATGGGCTTGGCGGTCGTCGCAGGTGCCACAGGCGTTTGCGCGGCAGGCGGCATCGGTTTGGCCGGTGCCGCAGGCGCCGCGGCCCCACCCTGCCCGTTGATCGTCATGCCTTCGGACTGAAGCGTGGTCACGGACTTGGCGCCCAGCCCCTTGACGCGTTTGGCAACGTCCGCCGCATCCTTGTAAGGGCCGTGGGCGTTACGCTCGTCGACGATGGCTTTGGATTTGACCGGCCCAATGCCCTTGAGCGATTCGAGCTGCGCCTGGTCGGCGGTATTGATGTCGACGGCAGCCATGGCCAGGCCGCACAGGGTGAAAAAGGCAACAACCGCCAGCAAGAACTTGCGAAGCATGATCTGTTCCTTATGAAGTCACTCGGGCCGATATCGCGGATATCGTGGACATCCTCGACACCCCGATTATGGCTTAACGTCCAGGAACGGCTACGGATGACATCGCACGCCCACAACATCAAACAAAACGGGGAGCCAGTGGGCTCCCCGTCCGTCTTGCGCTGTGACTCGCCATTTACTGCGCGAGCAACCAGCGCACGTACCGCGAGACGCCCTCACCCACCGTGTAGAAAGGCTGCTGATAACCACCCGATTGACGAAGATGATCAATGTTCGCCTGCGTAAAGCATTGGTACTTGCCGCGCAGCGCGTCGGGGAACGGGATGTACTCCACGAGTCCCTGCTTGACCAGTTCGTCGAGCGACAGCGCCGACTCCCCCGCTTCGGCGCGAAGCGTGTTGATCACGGCAACGGCGATATCGTTGAACGGCTGGGCACGGCCCGTGCCGAGGTTGAAGATGCCGCTTCGCTCAGGATGGTCGAAAAAGTGCAGGTTCACCTTCACCACGTCTTCCACCGACACAAAGTCGCGGCTTTGCGTACCGGCAGCGTAGCCGTTGTATTCACCGAAGAGCTTCACCCGACCATTGGCGCGGAATTCGTTGAAGTTGTGGAACGCGACCGAGGCCATACGCCCCTTGTGCGCCTCACGCGCGCCATAGACGTTGAAGTAGCGAAAACCGGCCACCTGACTCGGAAGCTTGCCGCCGGCCTCGCGCATCGCCCGACGCACGATCTGGTCGAACAGAAACTTCGAGTAACCGTAGACGTTGAGCGGTTTCTCGAATTCCCGTGCTTCCACAAACGTTTCCGACGCACCGTACGTCGCCGCAGACGAGGCGTAGAGGAACGGCACGGTCTGCGCCTGGCACGCTTCGAACAACGCACGCGTATAACGGAAGTTGTTCTCCATCATGTAGCGGCCGTCGGTCTCCATGGTGTCGGAGCAGGCGCCTTCGTGGAAAATCGCGCGCACACGGCCGAATTCACGACGCTGGAAGCGCGCGACGAAGTCGGTCTTGTCGAGGTAATCGCTGATCTCACAGTCGACCAGGTTGCGGAACTTGTCAGCGCGCGTGAGGTTGTCGACTGCCACGATGTCGGTTTCGCCGCGCTCGTTGAGGGCTTTGACGAGGTTGGCGCCAATGAATCCCGCGGCACCGGTCACGATGATGGTCATGTCAGTTCGGAAAAGAGTTCGGTGTAGTCCACAGTCGCCGTACCCAGCTTGCCGACGACAATACTGCCCGCGCGATTGGCGAGCACAACGGCCTGCGCGAGCGGCAGACCCGCAGAAAGCGATGCGGCGAGCGTTGCGATCACAGTGTCGCCCGCGCCTGAAACATCATACACTTCGCGTGCCTGCGCCGGCACGTGCAGCGCGCCGCTCGCGGTGAAGAGCGTCATGCCTTCTTCCGAACGCGTGAGCAACAGCGCCTCGAGATCAAGCGACTCACGCAGCGTCTGCGCGCGGGCTGTCAGGTCGTCTTCCGAGCGCCATTCGCCCACGACTTGCTGCAATTCAGAGCGGTTCGGCGTCAGGATGCTGGCGCCGCGATATCGCTCGTAATCACTGCCCTTCGGGTCCACGAGTACCATTTTGCCTGCGGCGCGCGCCGCTTCGATCATCGGCTGCACATGCGTCAGGCCGCCCTTGGCGTAATCCGAGAGCAGCACGACGTCGTAGCTGTCGAGCAGTTGACGATACTGATCAAGCACCGCCAGCAGCACTTCCCGGGCCGGCTGGTTCTCGAAATCGATGCGCAGCAATTGCTGCTGACGCGACACGATGCGCAGCTTGATCGTCGTCGCCAGATCGGCGTCGCGGGTCACAAAGGCCGTCACACCGCTCTCGTCGAGCAGGTCGACGACGCGCTCGCCCGGTTCGTCTTCCCCCAGCACGCAAAGCAGCCCGGCCTGCGCCCCCAGCGACGCGGCGTTGAGCGCCACGTTCGCCGCACCGCCCAGCCGTTCTTCGTTGCGCTTGACGTGCACCACCGGCACCGGCGCTTCCGGGGAAATGCGATTGACGTCGCCGAACCAGTAGCGATCGAGCATCACGTCGCCGACGATCAGCACGCGCGCGCGACCGAACGCCGCGCGAGGCACGGTGGGCACGCCGGGTGCCTGCACCGTGCGCGTGAGCGAAGTTGCCGTCAAAGTCATCTGACGCTCCTCGTGACTCAGGCCGACTCGTGCAACCCACGGCCGATGCCGTGGTACTCGATGCCCAGCTCCTTCATGGCGTCCGGTTCGTACAGATTCCGGCCGTCGAAAATCAGCGGCAGCGAAAGCGCCGCCTTCACCCGCGCGAAGTCCGGGCTGCGGAACGCCTTCCATTCCGTGACGATGACGAGCGCGTCGGCGCCCGTCAGCGTGTCGTTCTGCGTCGCACAGAATTCGATGCGGGCGTGCGCCTCGGCATCGTCTGCAAAGTCGAGCGCGACCACGCGGCGCGCTTCGTCGAGCGCCACCGGATCGTAAGCGCGCACCCGGGCGCCACGACGCACCAGCTCGGCGATGACGCGGCGGCTCGGGGCTTCGCGCATGTCGTCGGTATTCGGCTTGAACGCCAGCCCCCACAAGGCGAACGTCTTGTTCGACAGATCGTCGCCGAGGCGGTTGACAATCTTTTCGATCAGCACGGCCTTTTGCGTTTCATTGACGGCTTCCACTGCGTTGAGAATGCGCAACGGCAGGCCATAGTCCTCGGCGGTGCGCACGAGCGCCTGGACGTCCTTCGGGAAGCACGAGCCACCGTAGCCGCAGCCGGAGTACAGGAAGTGGTAGCCGATACGCGGGTCCGAACCAATGCCCTTGCGCACGTCTTCGATATCCACGCCGACGCGATCGGCCAGATTGGCCATCTCGTTCATAAACGAGATGCGCGTGGCGAGCATGGCGTTTGCCGCGTACTTGGTAAATTCCGCCGAGCGCACGTCCATGTACAGGGTGCGCTCGTGGTTGCGGTTGAACGGTGAATACAGGCGCTTCATCATCGCGCGCGCCTGTTGGCCGTCGGTGTCGCCGTCCACACCGATCACGATACGATCCGGGCGCATGAAATCGTCAACGGCCGCCCCTTCCTTCAGGAATTCGGGGTTCGAAACGACGGAGAACGACACGTTTTCGCCACGCTTGCCGAGTTCGTCAGCCACCGCAGCACGCACCTTGTCGGCCGTACCGACCGGCACGGTCGATTTATCGACGATGACCTTGAAGCTCTTGGCGTAGCGGCCGATGTTGCGCGCCGCGGCCACGACATATTGAAGGTCGGCCGAGCCATCTTCGTCCGGGGGCGTGCCCACCGCGATGAACTGAACGTCGCCATGGGCGACCGAGGCTTCGACATCGGTCGAAAATTGAAGGCGGCCAGCGGCGCGATTGCGCGCGATGACTTCCTGCAGGCCGGGTTCGTGAATCGGCACGCCGCCGTTGTTCAGGATTTCGATCTTGCGCGGATCGACGTCGAGGCAGAACACGTCGTTGCCGACGTCCGCCAGGCACGCCCCAGTGACGAGGCCGACGTATCCGGAGCCGATGATAGTGATCTTCATAATTTGCGAGTTGAGAAAAATTAGGAGGCCGCCGGCACGTCGACACGTCGCGGCGTATAGGTCTCCCAGCCGTTACAGCCGGGGCATTGCCAATAAAACAATCGCGCTCGGAAGCCGCACTGGTCGCAGACATACCGGGGCAACGACTTGGTACGCTGCGTGATGAGCTTGCCCATGAGTTGCAGGTCCGACTGCGTGTCGCCGTGCGCCGTGGCGGCATGGGCTTCGAGCAGGCGCACCATGCCGGGCGCGCTCGGCGCGCGGTGCATCTGTTCGCGCATGAGCTTGAGCGCCGCTTCCGGGCCTTCGAGGGCAATCGACTGCTCGTAGACGATCTCCAGCAGATCGTCCGACGGATTCTTGCGCAGCCCATCGCTCAGCACGGCGAGCCCTTCTTTCGCCCGGCCCAATGCCTCATACGCCCGCATCAGGCGCTTGGCCGCCAGGCCGAGGTACACCGGATTCTGCTGCTCGATGGTGCGAAGCACGCGCAACGCGCCTTCGGCGTCGCCCGCAGCGAGCAGCATGTCGCCGCGCAGCAGCGGCGCACGCACGTTGGCGGGATTGACCGCGAGCGCAGCGTCCAGCGCTTGCGTAACGGCGTCGGCGTCCTTGCGTTGCAGCGCTTCCTGCGCCAGCTCGCAGTGGAACTGCGCGATCTCCTTGCGGTACGACACGGCAGGGTCGAGGTCACTCAGCGCCTCGGCCTCGGTCAGCGCCTTATGCCATTCCTTCTCGATCTGATAGATCGTGAGCTTTGCATGTTGCGCTGCCTTGGCATAAGCCCCAGTGTGCAGTCGGCCGAACGCCTCTTCGGCACGGTCTAGCAACCCCGCCTTGAGAAAATCGTGGCCGAGTTCGTAGAGCGCGTGCTCATGATCGGCTGACGGCAGGTCATGGCGCGAGAGCAGGTTCTGGTGCACACGAATGGCGCGCTCCGTCTCGCCGCGACGACGGAACAGACTACCCAGCGCGAAGTGCAGCTCGGTGGTCTCGGGATCAAGCTTGGCGACTTCGATGAAGGCATCGATCGCCTTGTCGGGCTGCTCGTTGAGCAGGAAGTTCAGACCGCGAAAGTAGGACGCCGGCAGATTACGGCTCTCGGAGAGCAAGCTGCGCAGATCCAGGCGTGCGGCCACCCAGCCGCAGCCAAAAATCACGGGGATGGCCAATAGCCACCAGACCTCGAATTCCATGAATGCGTGTTGTCGTTGAAACAGTCGATGAAGAGGGCGAGCGTCGCGCGCCGTGTCGCCCGAATTAGACCGGCGGTAGCATCGGCGGTTGATCCCCCGCCTCGGGGTCGCGTTGTGCACGGGCCAGATCGCGCCGCGTGCGGCGTAGCTCCAGGCGCTGACGCATCAGGCTCGGCAATGTCGCGAGCACGCCGATGACGCCACCGACCACGAAAAACGCCAGGCCGATCATGATGAGCGGTGCCGTCCACGTATGCCCCAGGAAAAGGTTCAACGTGACTTCGCCCGTGTTGGCGAGCGCGAGACACAGCAACACCACAAACACGATGAGACGAACGATCCAAACAATCAGCTTCATGCCGAAAGGCTCCTGCGGCAGGGTTGCCGTATGTTTTGCGACTTGAGCGGCCACGGGCCACGGCGTCGATGCCGCCGACGCACCCGGGCCGGCACGTGGCCGTATTGTACCGGATGTGCTCCGTCAGGCGCCGTTACTGCAGCAAGCTTCACGTTGGCGTCAGTGGCCCGCACGTCTTGCCGCCAAATGCAAAAAAAGCGCCCGAAGGCGCTTTTCTCGCGTAGTAGATCCCAAAGGGCCTTATTGGTCCGACGCCTTGTGATCAACCCGCTCTCGCAACTCCTTGCCGGGCTTGAAGTGCGGCACGAATTTCTCCGGCACCATCACTTTCTCACCCGACTTCGGATTGCGGCCGACACGCGGTGGCCGACGGTTGAGCCCGAAGCTACCGAAACCGCGGATCTCGATTCGATGACCGCGCGCAAGCGCGTCTGCCATCGCATCGAGAATGGTCTTCACCGCGAAATCGGCATCCTTGAGCACCAACTGGGGAAACCGCGCCGCCAACTGGTTGACCAATTCAGACTTGGTCATAGGCCTTGGACCTTACTGATTCTGGCTGTCCAGCTTGGCTTTGAGCAGGGCACCCAGATTCGTGGTGCCGCTCGCTGCCGAGCTATCCGACGACATCTTGCTGATCGCTTCTTGCTGTTCAGCCGAATCCTTCGCCTTGATCGACAGGTTGATGTTGCGCGACTTGCGATCGATGTTGACGATCATTGCATTGACGGCTTCACCTTCCTTGAGCACGTTGCGGGCATCTTCCACACGGTCGTGCGAAATTTCCGAAGCGCGCAGGTAACCTTCGACGTCTTCACCCAGCGACACGACGGCACCCTTCGGGTCGACCGCCTTGATGGTACCGTCAACGATCGAGCCCTTGTCGTGAATGGCCACGAACGAGTTGAACGGATCGCCTTCGAGCTGCTTGATGCCCAACGAGATGCGTTCCTTCTCGACGTCGATGCCCAGAACCACGGCTTCGACTTCGTCGCCCTTCTTGTACTTGCGCACGGCGTCTTCGCCGGTTTCGCTCCACGACAGGTCCGACAGGTGAACCAGGCCATCGATGCCGCCCGGCAGACCAATGAACACGCCGAAGTCGGTGATCGACTTGATGCCGCCCTTGATCTTGTCGCCCTTCTTGAAGTTGCGCGAGAAGTCGTCCCACGGGTTCGCCTTGCACTGCTTCATGCCCAGGCTGATACGACGACGGTCTTCGTCGATCTCGAGCACCATGACTTCGACTTCGTCGCCCAGCTGGACAACCTTGGTCGGTGCAACGTTCTTGTTGGTCCAGTCCATTTCCGACACGTGAACCAGGCCTTCGATGCCCGATTCCACTTCGACGAATGCGCCGTAGTCGGTAATGTTGGTGACCTTGCCGAACAGGCGGGTGCCTTGCGGGTAGCGGCGAGCAATGCCTTCCCACGGATCGTCGCCGAGTTGCTTGACGCCCAGCGAGACACGGCCCTTCTCTTGATCGAACTTGAGGATCTTGGCGGTGACTTCCTGGCCAACCGACAGCACTTCGCTCGGGTGACGCACACGACGCCAGGCGATGTCGGTGATGTGCAGCAGGCCGTCGATACCGCCGAGGTCGACGAATGCGCCGTAGTCGGTGATGTTCTTGACCACGCCCTTGACGATCGCGCCTTCCTTGAGCGTCTCGAGCAGCTTGGCGCGCTCTTCACCCTGGGTGGCTTCGATCACGGCACGACGCGAGAGCACAACGTTGTTGCGCTTGCGATCGAGCTTGATCACACGGAATTCGAGGGTCTTGCCTTCGTACGGGGTCGTGTCCTTGACCGGACGCGTGTCCACCAGCGAGCCCGGCAGGAATGCGCGGATGCCGTTGACCATGACGGTCAGGCCGCCCTTGACCTTGCCGGTAATCGTGCCGGTCACGAGCTCGCCCGATTCGAGGGCCTTTTCCAGTTGCAGCCACGAGGCCAGACGCTTGGCCTTGTCGCGCGACAGCACGGTGTCGCCGTAGCCGTTTTCCAGGGCGTCGATCGCCACGGAAACAAAATCGCCGGCCTGAACTTCGACCTCGCCCTGATCATTCAGGAATTCTTCGATAGGGATGTACGCTTCGGACTTGAGCCCGGCGTTGACGACCACAAAGTTGTGGTCAACCCGAACGACTTCTGCGCTGATGACTTCACCAGCACGCATGTCTTGACGGGAGAGCGACTCTTCGAAGAGTGCCGCGAATGATTCGTTAGTCGAGGTTTGCAGGTCGGACATAAATGTGGATTACGCCGCTGACGTCCGTCACCCGAAGGGGGGTTGACGATCACGCACAACGGTTGGGTTAAAGGTTGACAAAGCCACGACGGGTGACTGCATGAAACACCCTGTCAGGCGCCTTGCGGATACTGCACCTGCGCGAACCATTCGAGCACCTGGGCCACCGCCTGATCGACGTTCAGCCCCGACGTGTCGAGTACCCGCGCACCCTCTGCTGGCCGTAGGGGCGCTTCGGCACGGGTACGATCCCGCGCATCGCGCGCCTCAAGATCCAGCATCAGACTGTCTATGTTAGCAGAAAATCCTTTTTCTATCAATTGCTTATAACGCCTCTCGGCGCGCGCCTGCGGTGTGGCCGTCAAAAACACCTTCAGATCGGCCTCCGGGAAGATCACCGTGCCCATGTCGCGACCGTCCGCAACGAGGCCTGGCGCGGTCTTGAAGGCCCGCTGAAGCGACACGAGCGCGTGACGGACCGCCTTGTGCACGGCGATGCTCGATGCCCGGTTGCCGATCGCCTCGGCGCGTATCGCGTCGGTGACGTCCTCCCCGGCCAGCCAGATGCGCTGCTCCTTGAACCGCACATCGAGCGTCTCTGCGAGCACCGTCAGCGCCCCGACGTCGTCCGGATCGATCCCGTGCCGGGCGCTCGCCAGCGCCGTCAGCCGGTACAGCGCCCCACTGTCGAGATAGTGAAAGCCCAATGCATCGGCCACACGGTGTGCCACCGTCCCTTTGCCGGATGCCGTTGGGCCATCCACCGTAATGACCGGAATCGAGTCGTCCACCATCGTGAAATCAGGCATCCCTTCGTCTCTGTGTGTTCAAAACATCAAAAAATGAAATCTCGCGCGCAAATAGTAATGATTACCATTTTTGCGCAGGCACCATTGGCGCGTCCCGAAAACTCGGCCGCCGCGCAAGATCGCGATTATCCCTTAGCCAGTCCGAATGGGGGGTCTCTACGCACGGCAGGGCGACATGCCCCGTGGCTCGCACCGATGAATCGGGCGCCCGGGCGCGCTCAAGGGCACGGGTGAGATAGATCCCGACCACCGGGCCGCGGCGGCCACGAGGGGCGCTATGCGAATTCGCTACCGCACGTTGTCCCGCCTTCAAACTGCCCGGGATTAGGGTGGCAATGGGGGATCGCGACCATCGATTCGGCGACCGGCAGCGAACTCAAGCAACGCTGACCTGACCAGTATAGCCGTCGTGCCTCGCGCACGACTGACGCGCCGCCGGAATCGCGGTCTCGCGGCGGCAGGGGGCGCGACCGGCCGATGGATCCGATCGCTTCCCTTGCCCTGATTTCACTTGAAATCATCGGACGCGATGCCGAGGCGCCGCATCTTGTCGTACAAGGTCTTTCGGGGAATGCCCAGCTTTTCGCAAGCGAGCGATGCGCGTCCGCCGGACGCGCGCAACGCCTCTTCGATGAAACGCCGCTCGAACAGGTTCATCTGCTCGTCGAGCGTGCGCGGCGTCCCCTGCGGGCCGTCGTCCGGATCTCCGGTCCCGAGTCCGAGCGTAAAGCGCTCGGCGACGTTGCACAGTTCGCGCACGTTTCCGGGCCACGGGCGCGCCATCAGCCGATTCAGACGCTCGGCGCCGATCTCCGGCACCGGACGACCGTACGCCGCCGCCGCCCGCAGCACAAAGTGCTCGAACAGCAGCGGAATGTCTTCCCGACGCTCCCGTAGCGAGGGGATCTCGAGCACGATCACCCCAAGCCGATAGTAGAGATCGTCGCGAAACCGCTGCTGGCGGGCGAGCTCGAGCAGATCCGCCTTCGTCGCGGCAATGATCCGGCAATTCATCGGCAGCAGTTCGTTCGAGCCAATCCGCTCGAACTGGCGCTCCTGAAGCACACGCAGGAACTTGACCTGAAGTGCCATCTGCATCGTCTCGATCTCGTCGAGAAAGAGCGTGCCGGCCTGCGCATATTCCAGCTTGCCGATGCGACGTTTCAACGCCCCCGTGAACGAGCCAGCCTCATGGCCGAACACTTCGCTCTCGAATAGCGATTCGGGAAGGCCCGCGCAGTTCAGCGCGGCAAAGGGTTTGTCGCGGCGCGGGCCGAAGTCGTGCAGGCAGCGCGCAACCAGTTCCTTGCCGGTGCCCGTCTCGCCGAACACCAGCACGTTCGCATCGGTATTGGCCAGTTCGAGGATCAGCTTGCGCAAATGCTCCACGGGTCGCGAATTCCCGAGGATCCTCGCATCGATACGATCACGACTCTCGAGCTGCCTGCGCACGGCCGTCAGTTCGAGCGTAAGCCGTCGGTGCTCGAGCGCACGTCGCGCAAGCTCGACGATCCGCTCCGACGCGAACGGCTTTTCAACGAAGTCGTAAGCGCCGAGGCGCATGGCCTGTACCGCCATCGCGATGTCGCCGTGCCCGGTCACGAGAATGACCGGCATCGACGCGCTCATTGCCTTCACGCGTTCGAGCAGTTCGAGTCCCGTCATGCCGGGCAGACGCACATCGCTGACGACAATACCCGGAAAATCGCCGTCGATGTGCTCAAGCGCCTCCTCGGCGCTTCCAAACGCGTCGACCTCGATGTCCGCTAGCTGCAACGCCTGGACAGTACCGAGCCTCACTGCCGCGTCATCCTCCACGAGCAGCACGCGCAAGCTGTCTGGGATCACGGGTTGCCCTCCCTGTACGTACGTAGATAAATACTGAACTCGGCGCCGCCCTCCGGCCGGCCGGAGGCTTTCAGCGAACCGCTGAACTCACGCACGATGCCCTCGGAGATCGCCAACCCGAGGCCCAGCCCCGTGCCCTGCTCCTTCGTCGTGAAGAACGGCTCGAAGAGCCGCGCGCGCACAGCCTCGGAAAGCCCCATGCCGGTATCGCGCACCCGGATCACGGTCGTATTGCCATCCGCCTCGACCGTCACCTCAAGGCGTCGCACCGGGGTGATGGCCATCGCGTCGAGCGCGTTCGTGAACAGGTTCACGAGCACTTGCTCGAGCCGATTGGCATCGGCGAGCACGCGGGCATCGGCCAATTGCGCGTCGAACATGAGCTCGACCCGCTCCTTTCGCAGCCGCTGTCCAACGAGGAACAACGCGTTATTGATCGCCTCGGCGGCAACGACAGGCTGGAGCTGCGTCGGCGCCTTGCGGGCGAAGCGCTTCAGTTGCGACGTGATCCGCCCCATTCGCTCTATCAACTCGCCGATCATCCGAAGATTGGCCTCGGCGTGACTCGGCCGCCCCCGTTCGAGGAATGTCAGCGCGTTGTCCGACAGCGTGCGTAGCGCCGCGAGCGGCTGATTGAGCTCGTGGGTGACGCCCGCCGCCATCTGCCCGAGCGCCGCCATCTTGCCCGCCTGCACAAGCTCCTCGAATGCCGCCTTGAGCTGCGCCTCGGTTTCCCTGTGCATCGCGACCTCGTGCTCCAGATTGCGGTTCGCGCGGCTCAGCGCCGCAGTGCGCCGCGCGACCTTGCGCTCGAGCTCCTCGTTCAGTTGCTGCAGCGCCTCGCGCAGTGCCAGCCGTTGCGCGACAATGCGCCGTCGCTGCCACACCGTCAGCGCCAGCACGACGACGAATGCGAGCCCGAGCGCGGCCGATCGGGCCAATGCACGCGCCACCGCTCGCGCAGGCGCGAGATTCGACAGCACGACAATGTGCCAGTCGGTGCCCGATACGGGACGGGTAACGACCAGGAATTCGGTTGGAAACGGCTGAGGGGTCGGCAGGCTGGCGGCCAGCGGATTGTCGCGCGCCACCGACTCGATCCACGCATTGGGTGCGAGTGTGCGCTCGATGGTGAAGCCAGCGGGCATGAGTGCCCCCGGCGCATCGTACTGGTGCGTACTCACGATCTCGGCGCGCGCGGCCGCCGACAGCGGACGTAGTGTCCTGTATTTGAGCCCCGGCACCGACGACAGCATGATCACGCCATGCGAATCGACGGCGAGCACGGGCTCGGCGCCCTGTCGCCAGACCGATTCGATCCGGTCGAGATTGACCTTGAGCGTCACGACGCCAAGCACGCGATGCGCGTCGTCATAGATCCGTTCGGCCAGAAAATAGCCCGCCTCATTGCTCACGGTGCCCAGCCCGTAGAAACGGCCATGGCCGTCTCGCATGGCGCCGATAAAGTACGGGCGGAACGAAAAGTTCGACCCGACGAACGTCTTCGGCTGGTTCCAGTTGCTCGCCGCGAGCGTGTTGCCTTGCTTGTCCATCACGTAGAACGCGCTGGAGCCCGCGTCTGCATTGACGGTCTGCAGATACGCATTGACCCGCGCGACCAGATCGCGATCGGTCGGATGGCGCAGCATCGAGAGCACGTCGGCATTCAGGCTCGCGAGCGACGGCAGATAGCTATAGTGTCGAACCTCGCTCGTCAGCGCGTTCTCGTAGCCGTCGAGCCGGTGCGCAGCGGTGTCTCGCAGCGTGCGAATCTCCACCTGCTCCGCGTAACGATAGGCCACCCATGCGCCCACCACCGTCAGCAAGGCGAACGCGACCACGAGCGCGAGCAAAACACGCGTGCGACGCGACGTTGCGCTGACGAACTTCACGACCGCCTCCCCGCAAGCCCGCGCCCCGCGGGCCCGCGAACGTCCATTGCCCACCGCCCCATCGCACCGTCTCCTCTGAAGCCATCATTCTAACGGTGCGGCGACCGACGACCATCGGCACAAGCGCTTGTCCGGCGTACCCGATCCCCGTGCTCCGCTCGATCCTCTGGCGGGAGGGGGCCTCATCAGGCCCGCGTCCTGCGTCCGCGACGACAACGCGTCGACATCCCGGACATCGTTCGCCAAACGAACCTTACAGCCCGAAGTAAGTCTCGCGCACGGCGTCGCTCGCTTCGAGCTCCGCGCGCGAGCCCGACACGCGAACCTTGCCGTGATCGAGCAAGTAACCGCGATCGGCAAGATCGAGGAACGCGATATTCTGCTCCGCGATCAGCAACGAGGTTCCGTCGCCAATGGCCGTGCGCAACGCGTCGATCACGTGCTTGACGAACACCGGCGCGAGACCGGAGGACGGCTCGTCCATCAACAGGAGGCGGGGTTCGGCGATGAGCACCTTCGCGATGCCGAGCATCTTGCGTTGCCCCCCCGACAGGCTTGCCGCGGCAGCACGCCGCTTCGCCGCCAGTGCGGGAAAAAGCGCGAACAACACTTCCTTGCGCTGACGGATTTTCGCTTCGGGCATGAAATAGCCGCCGAGCGCGATGTTCTCGTCGATCGACAGCGTCGGAAATACACCGAGCTCCGACATGAATGCGATGCCGCGCCGAATCCGCTGATCAGGCCGCAGCGTGTCAATGCGCTCGCCGTCGAGCGTGATGCGCCCGCCCTTGCACGGCAATAGCCCAATCAGCGTGCGCAGCAGCGTCGTCTTGCCCGCGCTGTTTGCACCGAGCAACAACACGGTTTGCCCGGGCTCGACCCGCATATCGACGCCCCAGAGCACCTGCATGTCCCCATAGCCGGCCTCCACGCCTTCGATTACCAGGGATGCCGTCATCATGCCGCTCCAATGAATGCAGCGATCACCTCGGGGTCGCGCGCGGCCGACGCGAGCGGTCCCTCGAACAACATGCGCCCGGCGCCGAGCACGATCACACGTTCGGTGATGCGGTTGAGAAAATCGAGCAAGTGCTCGACCACGATCATCGCGATGCCACGTGCCGACAGTCGTTGCAGCAACTCGGCAATCACATTCAATTCCGCGGGATTGAGCCCCGCGCCAATCTCGTCGACCAGCAGCAATTGCGGCCGCGTGGCAAGCGCCCGTCCGAGATCGAGCAGCTTCTGTTGATTCACCGTCAGCGAACCCGCGACACGCGACGCCACACTGGCGAGACCGATGTCTTCGAGAATCGGTCCGATCTCGCGGGGATCCAGACGCACGCTGCGCGCCGCGACTTCAACGTTCTCATGCACAGTCATGTCGCGAAACACCTTCGGCACCTGAAACGTACGGTTGATGCCAAGGTGTACACGCCGGTGCATCGGCATGCGGTTGATCGTTTGCCCGAGGAAATCGATCGCGCCCTCGTCCGCCTGCAGGAGACCCGAGATCACGTTGATGGTCGTCGTCTTGCCGGAGCCATTCGGCCCGACGAGACCGACGATCTCGCCGGGCACGACAGCAAAGTTCACATCGTTGAGCACGACCTGTGCGCCGAAGCGCTTGTGAACGCCCACGAGTTGCAACAATTCAGAAGACATGGATACCCCGACGTTGCAGCAGCGACAGGAGGCCACCCGGCAGAAACAGCACGAGCAGCACGATGAGACCGCCATAGATGAACTGGAAGTACTGTGGCGTGGAAATCCCGATCGCCGCGTACAGGACGTAGAGCAGCCCCGCGCCGACAATCGGCCCGATGACCGTGCCGACGCCGCCGAAGAGTGCGAACACGATGGCGAACACCGAGAACTGCAACGTGAACACCGCGTCGGGATAGAACACCGAGATGCCCCATGCGTAGGTGCCGCCCGCGAGCCCGGCGATCAATGCCGACACCAGCCACGCGACGAGACGCGCCTGCACAACGTTGACGCCCGCCATCGCCGCGCTCACCGGATCCTGCTTGACCGCACGCAGCGACATGCCAAAGCCGGACGTGCGGAAGTACGCCGCAAATGCGCACGCGATGAGCAAAACGCCGAGCATGCAGGCGTAGCTTGCGTCCGGACTGTAGACCTGTTCGATCTTGAGTCCGTAGGGGCCGCCGGTCACGTCGGACAGGTTCGGGTTCGACACAACGAAGTAGATGATCTGCGACGCCGCGAGATTCGCAATCGAGAAGTAAGCGCCCGAGAGCCGCAACAGCGGCCCGAGCACCAGCCCGAGCAGTGCGGCCGCGAGGCCGCCGCCCGCGACGCACGCGAGAATGGGCAGGTGCGTATGAAGCACGAGCAGCGACGTTGCATAGGCACCACTGCCGAAAAAGCCCACATAGCCGAACGGCAAATAGCCGGTGAAGCCGTACAGCAGGTTGAGTCCCTGTGCCAGCACGATAAACGTCATGATCGTGAACAGCAGCGACTGGTTGGCGTACACATGAGGTGCCACGAGGAAGATCGCGGCAACCACTGCAAGCGTGATAGCCGGTGCGCGCAAGCGTCGCGGCGCCGTCTGTCCGGTGGGGTTCAGAGTGGTATCAAGCAAGACGCACCGCCTTTCCGAGCAAGCCCGAGGGACGAATGAGCACAATGATCAACAGCAGCGCATACGGCACTACGTTCGACCACGACGAGTAATAGGTTTGCATCAGCATCGTGCCGAGACCGAACACGAGCCCGCCGGCAATCGTGCCAAGCGGATTGCCAAGGGAGCCGATGACCACGATCGCGAACGCGGTCGTGGTGAGGTTGTCGCCAAGATCGGGCGACACCGAGCCGAGGAGATACGGCACGAACACGCCCGCGATACCCGCGAGCGCGAGACCTGCGACAAACGCAATGGTCGACACACGGCGCACGTCGATTCCGGTGGCAACGGCCTCTTCCCGATTGGCCATCACCGCGCGAGTTGCATAGCCGAACCGCGTGCGCGAGAAATACAGCCACAGCACGACCAGCGCCGCAACGCTGATGCCGGCGGCCCACCACCAACTATCGGGAAACTGCTGGCCGAAGGCCCCCAGATTGCCGCTGCCGAGCGCATCGTCGGGCAACGAGCGCTGGTCGGCGCCGAACATCAGTACCGTCAACGACTCGAGCATCTGGCCAATGCCGAAGAACAGGATGAACGACAGCATCTCCGGGTCGTCGCTGCGCTGCAGCCGCGGCACGACGGCCCGATACATCGGCCAGCCAATGATCGTTGCCGCGGCCACCGACACGGGAATGGCCCACAACGGACTCAGGCCGAAATGATGCGAGACCATCCACGCCGCATAGCTGCCCAGCACGATGAACTGCCCGTGCGCGAGATTGATGATACGCATCACGCCGAACACGAGATTGAGTCCCAGGCCGACCAGCGTGAAGAAGATACCGTACAGAATGCCGCCCATGACGGCATAAGCAAGAAGTTCCACGTTCGTCCCTTCGCAAGCGAGGATGTCGTCGCCGGCGCCGTCGTTCGGCGCCGGCCGGTTCCTGATCAGACGATGCGACTGACGATCAGTGCGTCGGCGCCGGATACACCGGCTTGCCGGTCGCATGCGAGTCCGGATACACGACGACGAACTTGAGCCCCTTGTTGCCGTCCGGCACCATCTGGGCGACCGGGAACGGTTGGCCGAGCTGCGCCCCGTTCGCATTGATCTGGAACGGCCCCAGCAGCGTGGTCGTCTTTCCGGACATGTCCATCAAGGCCTGATGGAAGGCCGGTTGTGCAAACGTCGGTGCGTCGCCAAGCATCTTCTCCATGACAATGCCCGTGTTGTAACCGGCCGAGTCGAGGAAGGTCGGATCCTTGTGTTGGTCGGCCTGGAACGCCTGCACAAATTGCGCGGTATTCATCCCGTAAGTGACCTTGTCGTACTTGACCAGCGGCGGCGTGGGGTACGTGTACGTGTAGGCGAGCGCATCGACCCCCGCATTCTTCGTGAGCAGTTGCAGCAGTTGCCCCGGGAAGATCGTGAACGTCATGTCGAAATGCAGGCCGCTTTGCGACAGCGCGCGCAGGAATGCGATGTCGTTCGGCGCGTAGCCGAATTCAAGCAACGCCTGGGGATTGGCGGCCTTCGCCGTGTGCAGCAGCACGTTGTAGTTCGATTCCGTGGTCGGCACGCTGTGGTAGAACACCGGCGTCACGCCTCCCTTCGCGAGTTCCGCCTTCATCGTTTCGGCTTGCGAGGCATCGAAATCGTTCGCGCCGTAGACAATCGCCACGCGCTTGATCTTCTGCTTGAGGAGGAAGTTGGCGAGCGGCACCGGCCAGACCGTCGACGACGGAATACTCACATCGGCGAGGTAATCGGTCTTCTGAGTGAAGAAGTTCGCCCCCGAGCCGGTCGGATCGATCAACAGCATGTGGTGCTCAGCCGCGAGCGGCACCGCGACCGACGTCAGCACCGACCCAAAGTCGGCCACGAGGATGTCGACCTTGTCCTGCGTGATCAACTGGTTATAGAGCGTGGTGGCCGTGGACGTCGAACTCTGGTCGTCGTACGCCACGATCTTCACGGGAATCTTCTTGCCGTATGCCTTGACGAGCACCCCGCCCTGCTTGTTGACGGTGTCGGCCCAGAACTTCAGCCCTTCGTATTGCCCCTGGGAAGCCACCGCGAACGGGCCAGTGCTCGCGTAGAGCGTGCCAATACTGATCTGTGCTGGCGCCTGTGCAGCTTGCGCCCCCAGGCTGGCGAACGCGCAGGCGATCGCGGCGGCGGTCATTTTCAGCGAAGTGGCGGTTTTACGGGTCAGTCGCGCGTGCATTGAAATCTCCTCTGGATCGTTTTGACATCAAGACCTGTCCACGCCGCGCGGCGAAAGCCGCAATGACGCACGTGGTCAGGGTTCTGCTACGTGGGAAGCGAATGGGAACCGACGGCCTGAGGCCGGGCCGGTTGGGCCCGGTGGGTCAGTAAATGGGAAGGCGGGTGAATGTCATGACATGTCTCCTGATGATCGATATTCGATTGTTTGGAGAACGTTATGCAATTCGCATGCCAATCACATCGGCGAACGCAATGCCTTGATGCAGCACGGTGCCCGCGTGTCGCGACATGCGCATTGCGCGAAAATCCGCACAAATGCGCCGACGGGTGGCTGGGAAAAGTGACGTCCGGCCGGCTCGCGCCTGATGCGCCTGATGCGCCTGATGCGCCGGATGCGCCGGATGTGCCGGATGTGCCGGATGCGCCGGATGTGCCGGATGTGCCGGATGCGCCGGATGTGCCGGATGTGCCGGATGCGCCGGATGTGCCGGATGTGCCGGATGCGCCGGATGTGCCGGATGTGCCGGATGCGCCGGATGTGCCGGATGTGCCGGATGCGCCGGATGTGCCGGATGTGCCGGATGCGCCGGATGTGCCGGATGTGCCGGATGCGCCGGATGTGCCGGATGTGCCGGATGCGCCGGATGTGCCGGATGTGCCGGATGCGCCGGATGTGCCGGATGTGCCGGATGCGCCGGATGTGCCGGATGTGCCGGATGCGCCGGATGTGCCGGATGTGCCGGATGCGCCGGATGTGCCGGATGTGCCGGATGCGCCGGATGTGCCGGATGTGCCGGATGCGCCGGATGTGCCGGATGTGCCGGATGCGCCGGATGTGCCGGATGTGCCGGATGCGCCGGATGTGCCGGATGTGCCGGATGCGCCGGATGTGCCGGATGTGCCGGATGCGCCGGATGTGCCGGATGTGCCGGATGCGCCGGATGTGCCGGATGTGCCGGATGCGCCGGATGTGCCGGATGTGCCGGATGTGCCGGAGAGGCCGAAAGCGCCGGAGAGGCCGGATGTTTCCGGGGCGAGGCAGGCAGAGCACGCCGATCCCGAGCCGCGCGGCACGCGGGGCTATGCAGATAGACAGGAGGGAAATTGAGGTGCACCGGGCGGTCGATCTCGTGCCAGGGGCCTGGCCACGCACACGGCCAGCGTGATCGGCCCCCGAGTGGTCTTCCGACAATCAGGGGCCGACGCGCGTACGTACCGTCAGTTCTGCCCTTTCAACAACGGCGTGCGACCCAGCATTTGCAACGCGCTAGGACGCAACGCGCGCAAACTCGGTGAAATACGTCGGGAACGTCTTGGCAACGCATTTCGGATCGTTGATCGTCACCGGCACGCCGCCCAGGCTCACGAGTGAGAAGCACATCGCCATACGGTGATCGTCGTAGGTGTCGATGGCCGCGTTCGGTGTGAGTGCGGCGGGCGGCGTGACACGCAAATAGTCCGTGCCCTCCTCCACCGTTGCCCCCACCTTGCGCAGTTCGATTGCCATGGCGGCCAAACGATCCGTTTCCTTCACGCGCCAGCTTGCGATATTGCGCAGCGTGGTGGTGCCGTCCGCGAAAAGGGCGGCGACCGCGATCGTCATTGCTGCGTCGGGAATGTGATTGAAGTCCATGTCGAGCGAACGCAGCTTGCCGCTCGGCGTGTCGACGCCGTGCACTTCAATGGCGTCGTCGAACAGTGTGACGCGCGCGCCCATCGCCGCGAGGGCGTCCACGAAACGCACATCGCCCTGAATGCTGTCGCGGCCGACGCCTTCCACGCGCAGCGGTCCGCCCCCAATGGCCCCGGCGGCGAGGAAGTACGACGCCGACGACGCATCGCCTTCGACCCGGACCTCGCCCGGACTCCGATACTTCGCGCCGCCGGCATCCGCCGCCGGCAACGTGAAGCGCGACCATCCGTCTTGCCGGACATCGATGCCGAAGCGCCGCAACAGTCGCAGCGTGATGTCGATGTACGGCTTGGAAATCAGCTCTCCCTCGACTTCAACGACGATCTCGCCCGTTGCCGACGGCAACAGCGGCAACGTGAGCAGCAACGCGGTAAGGAACTGGCTCGACACATCGCCACGCACGCGAATGGGCGCCGACGGTGCGGCCACATCGGCCGGCTGGATATGCAGCGGGGGATAGCCGGCGTTACCGACGTAATCGATATGCGCGCCGAGCTGACGCAAGCCGTCAACCAGGTCGCCGATCGGGCGTTCGTGCATACGCGCCACCCCTGAGACCGCATAGTCGCCGTGGCTAAGCGCGAGCGCCGCCGTCAGCGGACGAATGGCCGTGCCCGCGTTGCCCATGAACAGCTTGGCCGTCTTGACGGGAAATGCACCGCCGCAGCCCTCAACGATGAAATCGCGCGAGTCACCGACCTGCGTACATTTGACGCCAAGCGTCGCCAAGGCGTCGAGCATGACCTTCGTGTCGTCCGACGCGAGCAGGTCGCGCACGCGGGTTGTGCCGTGGGACAACGCGGCGAGCAGCAATACGCGGTTCGAGATACTTTTCGAGCCGGGCAGGCGCAGCGTGCCTTCGGCGTGTCCGTAAGGACCCAGATCGAGCGTTTCCATTACTTTTCCTGTTGCTTGGCCCAGTTCGTGCGCGCCTGGCTGGTGCGCGCGAAGACGGCCTCGAGACCGGCGCCGTCACCGGCATCGATCAATTGACGCAAACCCGCGAGCGTCGCGACGTAGCCATCGAGTTCGGCGAGCAGTGCCTCGCGATTGGCCATACAGATATCGCGCCACATTTCCGGATTCGATGCCGCGATGCGCGTAAAGTCGCGAAAACCACCGCCCGCGAAACCGAATTTCGAGGCAGCGTCGGGGGCTTCGAGAATCTGCGCGATGAGCGCGTACGAGAGAACATGCGGCAGGTGACTGACCGACGCGAATACGCGATCGTGCTGCGTCTCGGACATTTCCGACACACGCGCCCCGGTCGCCTCCCACATCGCGCGCACCCGCGCGACGTCCTCGTGACGATTGTTCGTTTGCGGACACAGCACGACGCGCCGGTCGAGATACAAATCGGCTTTCGCTGCATCGACACCGGACAATTCCGCCCCGGCGATAGGGTGCCCCGGCACGAAGCGCCAGACTTCGTCGCCCAGTGCGGCCTTGGCGGCGGTTACGGCGTCCGTTTTGGTACTTCCCGCGTCGGTCACGATCGTATCGCCACCGAGAAACGGGCGGATCGCCGCGAGCAATGCGGGCGTCTGCGCCACCGGCGCCGCGAGCACGACGATATCGGCCCCCGCCACGGCCTCGGCCATTGACACGGCAGCCCGATCGATCACACCGAGTTCGCGCGCGCGCGCCAGCGACGCCTCGCTGCGCCCGACGCCGACGACTTCCTTCACGGCACCCGCGGCCTTGAGCGCACGTGCGAGCGAACCGCCAATCAGGCCGACGCCGCAGATGACGAGTTTATTCAGACTCATGGTGTTTCGTCCGCCGCCCCGTTATGCGGAGCGCGGGTATGACCCGAGCACTTTGCAATAAGCCGCGTTCTGACGGAGCGCGTCGAGCGCCTTGGCGACATTGGGATCGTCGCGATGACCCTCGAAATCGACGTAGAAGTAATACTCCCACGCGCCGCTTTTGGCCGGACGCGACTCGAAGCGCGTCATCGACACGCCATTGTTCGCCAGCGGTTCGAGTAACGCCACCACGGCACCGGCGCGATTCGGCACCGAGAGAATCAGCGATGTTTGATCGTGGCCGCTCGGCGCCGGATCCTGCGTGCCGACAACGACGAATCGCGTGCGGTTGTGCGGATCGTCCTGCACGTGCGCGTAGGCCACCTGCAGTCCGTACTGGGTCGCCGCGGACTCGCCGGCAATCGCCGCAATGGTCGGATCGGCCGACGCCATACGCGCCGCCTCAGCATTGCTCGACACCGCCTGCCGCTCCAGCAGCGGAAAATGCGCCGTAAGCCAGTGCTGACATTGGGCGAGCGACTGCGCATGCGAGCAGATGCGCTTGACCCCGTCGAGCGTGCCCGAGAGCGACATCAGATTGTGATGAATCGGCAAAGCCACTTCGCCGCTGATCGTCAGCGGACTTTGCAGCAGCAGGTCCAGCGTGCGCGACACGACACCCTCGGTCGAATTCTCGACCGGCACGACGCCGAAGTCCGCGCTGCCGGCCTCGACGGCGCGGAACACCTCGTCGAGCGACGGGCACGGCAAGCCTTTCACGCTTTGTCCGAAGTAGGCAAATGCCGCCTGTTCGCTGTAGGTGCCGGCCGGCCCCAGGTAAGCGACCGTCATGACCTTCTCCAGCGCACGGCTGGCCGACATGATCTCGCGCCAGATCGACGCCAGATTGTCGCCATACAACGGGCCGTCGTTGGTTTGTTGCAGACGCGAAATGACCTGCAATTCGCGCTCAGGCCGGAACACCGGCGCGCCGAAACGCTTCTTGACTTCGCCCACTTCCAGGGCGACGGCGGCGCGTTGGTTGAGCAGTTTCAGAAGCTGCGCGTCGATGTCATCGATTTTCTCCCGCAAGGGGCGCAGCAATGCGTTCAGATCGTCTTCCATGGAGCGTATTGTCGTCATGCAGTGGAACAGGGGCGGGCGATTCGACCGTGCTTGGCGCGATGTCCCGAAGCGCGTCGGGACATTCCTTTTGCGCCGGCCGTTCGCCCTCGTCAGCCGTGGCTGCGCTCGAATTCGCGCAGATAATCGACCAGCGCCTTGACGCCGGCCAGCGGCATCGCGTTGTAAATCGAGGCGCGCATGCCTCCCACGGACTTGTGGCCCTTGAGTTGCAGCAGGCCGCGCTCGCGAGCGCCGGCCAGGAAAGACTCGTTCAATGCGTCGTCGTGCAGGAAAAACGGCACGTTCATGCGCGAGCGGCAATCCTTCGCGACGGGTGTGCGGTAAAACTCGCTGCTGTCCAGGTAACCATAGAGGCAATCGGCCTTGGCCTTGTTCTGCGCCTCCATGGCCACCAGTCCCCCCTGGCGCTTGAGCCACTGGAACACCAGACCGGCGATGTAGATTGCGTAGGTCGGCGGCGTGTTGAACATCGAGTCGTTCTCGGCAACGATCTTCCAATCGAACGCACTCGGCGTGATCGGCAACGCGCGGCCAAGCAAGTCGTCGCGCACGATGACCACCGTCAGCCCCGACGGACCGATATTCTTTTGCGCACCGCCGTACATCACGCCGAACTTCGACACATCCATCGGACGCGAAAGAATGTGCGACGAGACGTCCGCCACGAGCGGCACGTTCGGCCGCCCGGCGGCGCCCAAATCGGGCGTCCAGAAATACTCGACGCCATGAATGGTTTCATTCGTACAGATATGCACGTAAGCCGGATCTTTGGACAACTGCCATTCGTCCATTGTCGGCAGGCGGGTGAACTTCTCGGCTTCGGTGCTCGCGGCGATATTGACGTCGCAATACTTGCGCGCCTCCTTCTGCGACTTCACCGACCACGACCCGGTGACGACGTAGTCCGCCGTACGACGCT
>NZ_KB290493.1:22822-34059 GCF_000282835.1 Pandoraea sp. B-6
CGCCCAACAGGTTCATCGGGATGAGCGCGTTCTCGGCCAGCGCGCCGCCCTGCATGAACAGAATCCGGTAGTTCTCCGGCACGGCGAGCAGCTCACGCAGATCGGCCTGCGCCTGCGCCAGAATGCTCATGAACTCACGTCCGCGATGGCTCATCTCCATCACGCCCATACCGGCGCCGTGCCAGTCGAGCATTTCCTCGGCAGCCTGTGCCAGCACCTCGGCCGGCAGCGCCGCCGGACCGGCCGAAAAATTGAAAGCGCGCGTCATAATGTTTTGCCACGGTAAAAGTGAAACGCAAGCCGACGGACACTGCCCCGTGCGGCTTGCGTTTCACGTCTGACGATGACTCGTTTGCGAGGCGGCGAAGACCCACTATACCGCCAGATGCCTTCGACGTGCGGGTGTCCGCCCCAATTCCGCCGCTGGACGATGGCTTTGCCGGAAAATTCCGAGCAAAACCCGGCAGTTCACACCGTCAATGCAAAATGGCCGTTTGCGATCGCTCGCAAACGGCCATTATCGGTCAATCCCAGCGGGACCGGCCGAAATTTACTTCTTGGCCGGCGCCTTCGGTGCCGACTTGGCAGCCGCGGCAATCTCTGCGTCCGCTTGCTTGCTGGTCGCGTCGATCGATTGCGGCATGTACTTCTGCATCAGACCGCCAACGACTTCCTGGCCAACCTGATCCTGCACCTTGATGTACTTCTGGCCGACCGCGCTCTTGTAAAACGCCGTCAGACCCTTGATTTCGTCGGTGGTGTAGAACTTGCCATAAGCCGCGTATTGCGCTTGCACGGCATCGTTCTTGAACGCGTCGGAAGTGAAGACCTTGCCTGCCCCCTCGACGAGCTTTTGCACCGAGCGCTCTTGCAGCGTCGGCACAATGGCCTGCTTCTGCGCATCGCTCATCGTCTTGTTGGCGACCAGTTGGCGTTCGAGCACTTGCGGCGCCAATTGCTTCGCCTGTTGCTGCGCGCCGTCACCGATGGCAGCGACGAGCTTATTCGCGTCGATGGCGTCGAGCAGGTCCTTGATGGCGGCCTTCTTGTCGGCATCGATCGGGGCGCTTTGTTGAGCCATCGCCATTGCCGGCGCTGCGAGCAGCAGCCACATCCACTTCTTGACGTTATGTTGCATAGTAATAGTCACTCCAAAGTTCGCCGGCTTTGTCCGGCGATAAATAGATGCATCCTCGCCTGGGCACTTCACTGCATCGAGCCAGATTCTACTGACTTTTCGGGGTAATGCGCCCGCAGCTTACATCGCGTTACGTCAGTCATGATTCCGTGACATCCGCTTCCGGCGTCTCGTCGCCATCTTGAGCATCACCGCCATTCTCCGCGATTTCGGCATCGGACTCGACGATGCGTTGCAGGCCCGAAAGCGTCGTGCCTTCGTCCAGGCTGATCAGCGTCACCCCCTGCGTGGCCCGGCCCATTTCGCGAATTTCCGACACGCGCGTACGGATCAGCACCCCGCCGGTCGTGATCAGCATGATCTCGTCATCCGGCTCGACCAGCGTCGCCGCGACCACCCGGCCGTTGCGTTCGCTCGTCTGGATCGCAATCATACCCTTAGTGCCACGGCCGTGGCGCGTATATTCGGTGATCGACGTGCGTTTGCCGTAGCCGTTTTCGGTCGCCGTGAGCACCGACTGCTGCTCGTTCTCGGCAACCAGCAGCGCGATGACCGTCTGCCCGTCTTCGAGCTGCATGCCGCGCACGCCACGCGCTTCGCGTCCCATCGGACGCACATCGTTTTCGTCGAAACGCACCGCCTTGCCGCTGTCCGAGAACAACATGACGTCGTGGGCACCGTCGGTGATGGCCGCGCCGATCAACACGTCGCCGTCATCGAGATTCACCGCGATGATGCCCTTCTTGAGCGGACGGCTGAAGGCCGTCAGCGGCGTCTTCTTGACCGTGCCCAGGCTCGTGGCCATGAACACGAAGCGATCTTCCGTGTATGCCTTGACCGGCAGCACCACGTTGATCTTCTCGCCGTCCTGCAACGGGAACATATTGACGATCGGACGCCCGCGCGAGGTTCGTGACCCCTGCGGCACTTCATAGACCTTGATCCAATACACGCGGCCGCGATTCGAGAAGCACAGAATCGTATCGTGTGTATTGGCAATGAACAGCGTGTCGATCCAGTCGTCGTCCTTGGTCGCGGCCGCCTGCTTGCCTCGGCCACCGCGCTTCTGTGCGCGGTATTCGGACAACGGCATCGACTTGATGTAGCCCGAGTGCGACAGCGTAACCACCATGTCCTGCGGCGTAATCAGGTCTTCGGTGTCGAGTTCGGTGGCGTTGTGTTCGATGGTCGAACGACGCTCGTCGCCGAACTCGGCGCGCACGGCCGTCAGTTCGTCGCCGATGATCGCCGTCACGCGTTCAGGGCGCGCCAGGATGTCGAGCAGGTCGGCGATCTGGGCCATCACTTCCTTGTACTCGGAAACGATCTTGTCCTGTTCCAGACCGGTCAGGCGCTGCAGACGCATCTGCAGAATTTCCTGCGCCTGCGTCTCCGACAGACGGTAGAGTCCATCGGCCTGCATGCCCACGGCGGCGTCGAGCCCTTCCGGACGGTAGGCCGCACGGCCGCCCCGCGTATCGCTTTCGGCCCGCGCGAGCATGTCGCGCACGACCGACGAATCCCACGCCTTTTCCATCAACGCGGCCTTCGCGATCGGCGGCGTCGGTGCCGCCTTGATGATCGCGATGAAGTCGTCGATATTAGCAAGCGCTACCGCCAGACCTTCAAGCACATGCCCACGCTCACGGGCGCGACGCAGTTCGTAGATCGTGCGGCGAGTAATCACTTCGCGGCGGTGCGCAAGGAAGTGCACCAGCATTTCGCGCAGGTTCAGCAGCTTGGGCTGGCCGTCGACCAGCGCCACCATGTTCATGCCGAACGTGTCTTGCAGCTGCGTATGCTTATAGAGATTGTTGAGCACAACCTCGGGTACTTCGCCGCGCTTGAGTTCGATCACCACGCGCATGCCGCTCTTGTCGGACTCGTCGCGAATGTCGGAAATCCCTTCAATACGCTTCTCGTTGACCAGCTCGGCAATACGCTCGAGCAGTGAGCGCTTGTTCACCTGATACGGCAGCTCGTCGACGATGATCGCCACGCGCTGGCCGCGATCGATGTCTTCGAAGTGAGTCTTCGCTCGCATCACCACACGACCGCGACCGGTGCGGTAGCCCTCGCGCACGCCGGAGATGCCGTAGATGATGCCGGCCGTCGGGAAATCCGGGGCCGGAATGATCTCGATGAGTTCGTCGATGGTGGCTTCCGGGTGCTTGAGCACGTGCAGACAGCCTTCCACGACTTCGTTGAGATTGTGCGGCGGAATGTTCGTGGCCATGCCGACCGCAATCCCCGACGAACCGTTGAGCAGCAGGTTCGGGATGCGGGCCGGCAAGATCAATGGCTCTTTCTCGCTGCCGTCGTAGTTCGGACCGAAGTCGACGGTTTCCTTGTCGATGTCCGCGAGCAGCTCGTGGCCGATCTTGGCCATGCGCACTTCGGTGTATCGCATGGCAGCGGCGTTGTCGCCGTCGACCGAGCCGAAGTTCCCCTGCCCGTCGACCAGCATGTAGCGCAGCGAGAACGGCTGCGCCATACGAACGATGGTGTCGTATACAGAGGCGTCGCCGTGCGGGTGGTACTTACCGATGACGTCACCGACGATACGTGCCGATTTCTTGTATGCCCGGTTCCAGTCGTTATTCAACTCGTGCATGGCAAACAGTGCACGGCGGTGCACCGGCTTCAGGCCGTCGCGCACGTCTGGCAGGGCGCGGCCGACGATCACGCTCATGGCGTAATCGAGATACGACCGCCGCATTTCTTCTTCAAGCGAAATCGGGAGAGTTTCTTTGGCGAACTGATCCATTATTCGTATCTATCAAACCCTAATCGCGATAGGCGGTTGCCGGCGATATGATCTTAAGATTCTAACATGCCCGTCATTGGCATCCGAAACGAGCGTGATGCGATGCACAAGACATGTCCGGCATACCAAAACGATCGATGACGACGAAGAATGAAACGGTTGGCGAGGGGCCTCAAAAGGTGTTGCGCTCACACCACAACTGCGCCACGACGGGCGGCAAACTTGGGGTTTTGCTCACGGGTGGCGGAAGCGCTATGGCAAAATGCCGTGGCATAAGTTAGACATTATTCGAAGTGCATGGGCCATGCTTTGACGCAAAGGCCGATGTTATACTTCGAGCGATGTAAGACTTTGGTACCGTCGTCTAGGCTCGCAGTAACCCTGCGGTAATCTCATTTCGAGAGGAGAAATATGAATAAATTCGCTAAGCTCGCGATCGTTGCAGCTACCGCAGTGATGGCTGCTTCGGCTATGGCTCAAAATTATGTCCAGACCGCTCCGGGTCCGATCGCGGCCTCGAAACAAGCTGTCAACGACAACTGGGTTAACGGCAGCGGCGAGTGGGTTTGGAAGAACGGCTCGGACGAACTGTGCTGGCGCGATGCCTACTGGACCCCGGCCACGGCCAATGCCAAGTGCGATGGTTCGATCATCGCCCAGGCACCGGCTCCGGCACCGGCTCCGGTTCCGGTCGCTCCGGTCTCGCAGAAGGTGACGTACCAAGCTGACGCCCTGTTCGATTTCGACAAGGCCATCCTGAAGCCGGAAGGCAAGGCCAAGCTGGACGACCTGGCTGGCAAGGTTCAAGCACTGAACCTGGAAGTCGTGGTTGCCACGGGCTACACCGACCGCATCGGTTCGGACAAGTACAACGACCGTCTGTCGCTGCGTCGCGCTCAAGCTGTGAAGGCCTACCTGGTCAGCAAGGGCGTTGAAGCCAACCGCGTCTACACGGAAGGCAAGGGCAAGCGCAACCCGGTCACGACCGGTTGCAACCAGAAGAACCGCGGTCAGCTGATCAAGTGCCTGGCACCGGATCGCCGCGTGGAAGTCGAAGTCGTCGGCACGAACAAGTAATACGGTTCTCACCGACTACGAAAAAACCCCGCCTCGGCGGGGTTTTTTTTCGTCTGCCGCGATCGGATCCGTCATCCGAACCGTCGCGAGGCTCCGACAATCGGCACCCTCACGCCTCGCTGCCCAGTTGCGGATACTGCCGGCGCACCATAAAGCTCAGCAGCGCCTTGACCGGACGGTCGCGCCACCACGATCCCGTCTCCAGCGGCTTGAACATCATGCGCGTGGCCGCCTCGACAGGCATATACTGCTTCATCACATCGCCCGACATCGCCAGGAACGCGTCCCAGGTCATCGTCTCGAACGGCGGCGGTGTGCGCCAGAATCGATTGAGCGGCTCGAACGCGAACGCAATGTCCTCGTCGCGCACCAGTTCGCTGCGCTCGACCATGGTTCTCAGCCGCCGGATCACCCCGCGCTGCTCCACCGCGTTGTACCGATCGAATGTCTTGCGGAAATAGCGATAGTGGCCGACCTCCTCGTTGCTCAGCTTGTGCATCATCTGCTTGAGTTCCTCGACCGGCATATAGGATTCCAGGCAGCGGTAGATCATGGCCGTTTGCGTCTCGGTCACGCAGCGTGAAAGCGCCTCGAGGGCCAGCGACGGCCGCATGTGCTGCACATCGCACCGCGGCTTATAGCGTTCCAGAAATGCGTCGTACGCCGGCGCCCAGTCGAACTCGGGCCAGACACGCGCGATGTAGTCCTTGGCGAGCCGCCCGTGCTCGACTTCCTCGGGCAGCCAGGTATCGCGCAGCCACGTTCTCATCTCGTCGTCGTCGCCATACATCTGGTTGAGCGTGGAGACGAACTCCGGCACGCTGGTCTCGATGAACGACACCGTCGCGAGGGAATAAAAGATGAACGCATTGGTTCGAACAGACGGCTCTGCTGCCATGACACGCTCCTATCGGCATAGGGGGTTGAACATGTATCGCTCAAGCACGTACGCGCGACCTGTGTGAATGGCGGGTTGACAAGCGCATCGAGCACTTGCCCGTTGCGAGATCGGACAGGGCACTCCGCCAACCGGTCACATCAATCGTCACACGAAGATCACAAACGCATAGTATAGGATTTGGCCAAGGATCGCAGCGCAGCAACCCATCCATCCAAAATGCGTCGATTTTTGGTCAATTTGAGCGATGTTTGCTACCGTTACAACAACTTTAACTCTGAAACGGCATGACGCAACGTTACTGGTTGATGAAGTCCGAACCCGAGGAGGCGAGTATCGACGATCTCGCCAGCGCGAAGCACCAGACCCTGGCGTGGACGGGCGTGCGCAACTATCAGGCACGAAACTTCATGCGCGACGAGATGCGCGTGGGCGACGGCGTGCTCTTCTATCATTCGAGCTGTGCGGTGCCCGGTATCGCCGGACTCGCAACGGTGGCGTCGACGCCCTATCCCGACCCTACCCAGTTCGACTCCAAGAGTCCCTATTTCGATCCCAAGTCGGCGCCGGAATCGCCACGTTGGCTGCTGGTCGACGTCAAACTGGATCGCAAGACACGCCTCATGCCGCTCACGGAAATGCGTCAGACGCCGGAATTGGACGGCATGTTGGTCCTCGCCCGCGGCAACCGTCTCTCGATCACCCCCGTGGCGCCCAAACACTGGAAGTTCATCACCCGGCATCTGCTTGAAGACTGAAAGTGTCGGGGGAACCAACCCGGTTGCGATAGCGTCTGTATCAGGTTGCCGACACCGGCATAGCCTGTGGCCATGACCGCATGACACGCCATCATGTGGCGAGCGTCATGCCGCGAAGGCCGCGCGAGCGACCGGTCAACCGTTCGCCACGCCCAGGCGAACTCTCACTCGAAAAAGGACAATACGATGCGCAAATCTCTCGCTGCCGCGCTGCTGATCGCCACCGCCGCCAATGTCGCCTACGCCCAGTCGGGTGAAGATGCCAACCGTCAGGTCTCGGGTGTACTGGGCCTTGAAGCGCACGCCACGAAGGAAGTCGAGCAGGACACCGTTCACATCACGATGTCCGCGCAGGAGCAAGGCGCCGACGCCGCGACCGTGTCGCGCAATCTCACGCAGAAGGCCAACAGCGCGATGTCCGTGGCCAAGGGCCAGAATGCCGTGCAGGTTCAGACCGGTAGCGTCTCGCTCTACCCGACGACCAACCGCGACGGCAAGATCACCGCATGGCGAGGCCGCACCGAACTGCAAATGACTTCGAAGGATTTCGGTGCCGCATCGCGTCTCGCCAGCCAGATCTCGAACCAGATGCAGATGGACGGCGTGTCGTTCTCGCTCTCGCGTGAAGCGCAGGAGAAGACCCAGGCCGAGCTGACGAATCAGGCCATCCAGGCGTTCCGCGATCAGGCGCAGAACAACACGAAGGCCTTCGGCTACAGCAGCTACACGATCCGTCAGGTGCAGGTCGGTGCGAACGCGCCGATGATGCCGCGTCCGTACGCGATGAAGGCAATGGCCATGAGTGCGGGCGCCGACGCCGCGCCGCCGATGCAGCTCGAAGGCGGCAAAACGCAGGTGACCGTGACGGTCTCGGGTACGGTGCAGATGAAGTAAGCCGCGCGGGCCCGCACGTTGTTAGGTGAGTTATCATGCCGCCCCGTCGAGGGCGGCATTCTTTTACGTTCAATATTGGATGACCGACGCGCGATGCTGCATCGCGCTTACTTGAAGCGCTCCCGCAGCAAGTTCTTTTGCACCTTGCCCATCGTATTGCGCGGCAATTCGGCGACGACGTGCACACGCTTGGGCACCTTGAAGTTAGCGATACGCTGCTTGAGCGTGTCGATGACCGTTCGTTCGTCGGGTGCCTTTGCACCGTCGCGCGGCACGATGACGGCCACCACCGCCTCACCGAAGTCCGGGTGCGGAACGCCAATCACCGCCGACTCGGCCACGCCGTCCATCTCGTCAATGAAGCCCTCGATTTCCTTCGGATAAACGTTGTAGCCGCCCGAGATGATGAGATCCTTCGAGCGACCGACGATGTGCACATAGCCCTGCTCATCGAACTTTCCAACGTCGCCCGTCTTGAAGAAGCCGTCGTCGGTGAACTCTTCTGCGGTCTTCTCCGGCATGCGCCAGTAGCCGGCAAACACGTTCGGCCCCTTGACCTGGATGTGACCGATCTCGCCCGACCCGCATGGCTGTGCGTCGTCGCCGACCACGCGTACCGTCACCCCCGGCAGCGGCACGCCAACCGTACCCGCGCGGCGCACGCTCGCCGCATCGCCGCGATACGGGTTCGAGATGAGCATGACCGTCTCGGACATGCCGTAACGCTCCAGAATCGTATGGCCGGTGCGCTCGCGGAAGGCGTCGAACGTCTCGCTCAACAGCGGTGCCGAGCCAGAAATGAACAGCCGCATGTTGCGACACGCCTCGCGATCGAGCCCCGCCTCCGCCAGCAACCGGACGTAATACGTCGGCACGCCCATGAACACCGTGGCACGCGAAAGTTGATGCAGCACTTCACGTGCATCGAACTTCGTCATCCAGATCATCTTGCTGCCGGAATACAGCGCCGCATGGCTCGCGACGAACAACCCGTGCACGTGGAAAATCGGCAGCGCGTGCAGCAGCACGTCGCCGCCCTCGCGCTCGCCCCATCCCCAGAACTCGTGCAACACGCGCGCGTTGCTCGCGAGGTTGCCGTGAGAGAGCATGGCCCCCTTGCTGCGGCCCGTCGTGCCCGACGTGTACAGAATGGCGGCGAGATCATCTGGCGCACGCGGCACCGTCTCGAAGGAGTCGTCGAACCACGCCGCGCGCTCCAGCAGCGAACCCGTACGATCGTCGCCGAGCGTATAGACGTGCTTCGCACCGTTCGTGAACGCAACCTTCGACACCCAGCCGAAATTTGCCGGACTGCACACCACGACATCCGGCGCGGCGTTCTCGACGAAGTAAGCGATCTCGCCCTCGCGATATGCCGTATTCAGCGGCAGATACACGAACCCCGCGCGCAAGGTGGCGAGGTAGAGCAGCAGCGCCTCCGGCGACTTTTCGACCTGCACGGCAATACGTGCGCCAGGTGTCAGGTCGAGACTCGCGAGCAGGTTCGCCATGCGAGCGCTCGCGCGCTCGACGTCGTCCCAACTGTAATAGAGCCCTTCGGGCGTCTCGATCGCGCACGCCGATTTATCGGCGGGAAAACGCTCGGCAAAAAGTCGGTAGAGATTGGTGTCTTGCGTCATAAACAGAACCGGATTTGAAACAGTGGATGCGTTGACTGGAAAAAAAGCAGCGACGACGTGGCGTCGCTCACCGCCCCAAAAAGTCAGGCGGGCGCTTCTCGAGGAATGCCGCCACCCCTTCGCGGTGATCGTGCGAATCCCAATACGAAAACGCATTTTGCCATTCGGCCTCGGACAACGGCGGCACGGTCGGTGCCAACCGGGCGATCAGCCATTTGTTCAGTTGGGCGGCCAACGGCGCGCCGGCGGCGAGACGCCGCGCGCACGCATAGCCCTCGTGTTCCACCGCGTCGTCGGCCACCACGCGCGTAAGCAGTCCTTTCTCGCGCGCCTCCGCCGCGCCAAAGACGCGCCCCTCCAGCAAGATTTCGAGCGTTGTCGCGCGGCCTGCCAGGGCGAGCACGCCGCGCAGTTCGCCGGGCGCCATTGGAAAGCCGAGCTTGTTGATCGGCACGCCGAAACGAGCGCCCTCCCCGGCAATGCGCAAGTCGCAATGCGCCGCGATCTCCAGGCCGCCGCCCACGCACACCCCCTCGATCAGCGCGACGCTCGGATGCCGGCAATGTGCCAAGGCGTCGAGCGTCGGCCCGATGACCTCGCCGTGATAGCGCCGCAGCGCGTCGTAGCTGCCGCGCTCGAGCGGAAACTCTTCGATATCGGCGCCGGCCGCGAAGTGACCTTTCGCCCCGCGAATAACGATGGCGCGCACGCGCGCGTCCTCGTCGAGCGCTTGCAGATGCGCGCGCAGGGCACGCCACATGGCGACCGAAATCGCATTGAGCTTGCCGGGATTCGACAGCGTCAACGTGACCCATCCGTCGTCAAGCGAACGGTCATCGCGCAGGACTTCACTCACGCGTTCCTCCATGCGGTTGATGGGCGTGGATACTGGTTTGCATACCAAAGCGTCGTCATGTTCAGAGCAGCCTCGCCACGGCGCGCCCGAGCGCGGGTTCGCCGTCGATGAGACGTTGAAGGTTGGCGTCGAGTTCGTCGGACTCGTAAAGATAATTGACCATCATGCCGCACGACTGCTTCGCGCCCTTCTTCGAAAGATCGGCATGCCAGTTGATGCGCTCCACGCGCGCGCCGTTGCCCAGATGGAACCGCGCAACCGGATCGCGCGGCTGTCCCCGCACGGTTTCGCGCGCCAGATAGTACGCGGCCAGCGCTTCGCCAAGACTGCGCTGCGATGCTTGCGCGCCCTTGCGCTCGGCAGAGGCCTGCAACCACGCCACCATCTGTGCTCCGGAAACATCGGGCGCCGGCGCCCCCTCCTGCCCCAGCAGTTTCGCGCGCTTTGGGCCAAGCACTTGCACAAGCGCCAGGGTCGACAGCGACTTGAGCCAGTCGTTGAACCCCGGAATCGGCGAGAGCGTCGCGAAATTGCGCAGCTTCGGAAAATCGACTTGCAGTTCGTCGATCACGCGCTTGAGCAGGAAGTTGCCGAAGCTCACCCCGCGCAGGCCGGGCTGCGTGTTCGAGATCGAATAGAAGATCGCCCAGCGCACGCGACGCAGATCCTCGAGCGGCGCCTTCTCGTCGAGCAGCGAATGCACGTCGGCGGCCATCTCGGGCACAAACGCCACTTCAACGAAGATCAGCGGCTCGCGCGGCATGCGCGGATGAAAGAACGCATAGCAACGGCGATCAGAATCGAGCCGGTTGCGCAGATCCGCCCACGACGAAATCTCATGCACCGCTTCGTAGCGCATGAGCTTTTCGAGCAGCGACGCCGGCGAATCCCACGTGATCGGATGCAATTCCAGCAGTCCGACGTCGAACCATGTCGAAAAGAGACTGCCGAGATCCTCTTCGAGCGCCGCGAGTCCGGGCAACACCGCGCGGTGTTCCAGCATGTCGGCGCGCCAGCGCACGAGGAACGGCAGGCCATCGGGCAGCGCATTGAAGCGCTTGAGAAAGCGCACACGCGCACTGCCGAGCGCACCGGCCAACCCGCTGGCCGCGCGTCTGGCACTGGCACCGTCGCCGTCCCTGCCGACCTCGGCCCCCGGGGAGCCGTCGCTCGCACAAGCGTCGGCGACGACCGCGAGCAGCGCCAGTT
>NZ_AKXS01000007.1:0-13002 GCF_000282835.1 Pandoraea sp. B-6
ACCGCTGGCTGCGCTGCCATCGCCTTGCGCCGACTGCGCCGGCGGCGAGGACTGTGCGGCACCGTCACGCTTGCCGCTACGCGGCTTACGGGGTGCGGCATTGCGGCCTCGCGCCTGAGCGGCCAACGGTGCACCGTCGGCGCCCAATGCTTGAGCTTGCGGCGCATCGCCGTGCGGTTCCCCGCGTGGGGCGTCCGACGCGGCAGATTCACCTGCGCCGCCGTCCTCGCCTTCACGCTTGGATTGCTGAGCCGCCCGACGGCGGGCAATCAGACTGCGCGGACCACGGCGCAAGCCGCGGCGCGATGCTTTTTCGTCGCCGCCCTCGCCTTCCGGCGCACGGGCTTCGGCACCAGCATCGCGTGCGTGCAGGTCCTGGGATTCTTCGATTTGTTTCAACACAACCTCATTGGAAAACGGGATCGTCGCGGGCAGGCGTAAATGGCTGCCCCGATCCGTGTTCGCACCATGAATGCGCGGCAAATGCTTGCCGCGACTTCGTTCTTATCGCTAACGGCCCTGCTGGTGCGCGCGACGCGATGCGCCGACGCCTCAGGTGCCCGTGACGAGACTCTTGTCGTCCCCGTCGCTCTCGTCGTCATCTCCCTCACCGGACAGGGGCTGCCCGGTGGCGGGTTCGTTCGCTGCCGAGTCGGCAGCGTGCGGGGAAACCTCTTGTGTTACCGACGCCGCGGGATCTGCCGCCGACGTCGCTACATCCTGCGCATCTTGCGGCGGATCGTCGCCGACCGACACCGCAGACTCCGATTCTTCGGAAAATTCCTTGTCCTGCGCGACCTCCACCGACATTGCGGCACTGGAGGACACCGGCCCTTGATCTGCCTCGCCGTCGCCAGACTTCGCTTGCGTCGCATCGTCATGCACCGCGTCGACCTGCTCACTGACGTGCGCCGCGCCCGCGAGTTCCGCGAGCGATGCCCGTTCAGCGTCTACCGGCTCAATCTCCGCCGGCGCCTCGACCGGGACTGTCACCCCATCATCGCCTTCGCCTTCCGCCATCACGGCGTCGAGCAACGCGTCTTCCGTCGGCCCGTCGCCCTCGCCCGGCGGCGGGCGCTGATCTTCGGGCAGCCCTTGTGCAAGCGGCAGGTCATCGGCACGCGCTTGCGCCAGACGTGCCAGCGCTTGCGCATCGGCGACAGGCACGTCATCGGACATCGCGTCATCCCCCGCGTCGGCCTCGGCACGTTCGCCGAATTCGATGTTCTGCTGCGCGAGCAAGTCGATCTGCGCCTGTGCGGCCGGATCTTCGAGCGGCGGCAACGCATCAAGCGCCCGCAGCCCCAGATCGTCGAGAAAGTCCTTGGTCGTGGCGTACAGACCCGGGCGTCCCGGCACATCTCGATGCCCGATCACCTCGATCCAGCCTCGATCCTCGAGTTGCTTGATGATCTGTGTGTTGACCGTCACGCCGCGAATCTCCTCGATATCGCCGCGCGTGACCGGTTGACGGTACGCGATGATCGCCAGCGTCTCCATCACCGCTCGCGAATACTTCGGCGGCTTCTCTGGATTCAGGCGATCAAGGTATTCACGCATGCGCGGACGGCTCTGGAAACGCCAGCCGGTGGCCAACGCCACCAATTCCACACCTCGGCCATCCCATTGCACGCGGATTTCCTCGAGCAGCGCGCGCACCGTGTCGCCAGACACGGCGTCATTGAAAAGCTTGCGCAGATCGCCGACCTTGAGCGGCTCCTGCGCGCAAATCAACGCGGTCTCGAGGACGAGTTTCGCCTCTTGGGTATTCATGTGCGACTAAGCAGACCGGGGGCTTGGCGACCCGGTATCAGGAATAAATGGATGCTTGGAACACGAGAAACGGTCGTAACCGCTTCGCATAAGCGCGCGCCCGATTGTGTTCGGTCGTAGTGACGGCGGCGCGACCTGAATGCTTCGAAACGACCTGCCGGGAAAACGCCCAGGCCGATTGTGCGGCGAGACGGACGTCCGGTATGTGCGCAATTATTACTGAAACACCGACGCCCGTAAAGCCTCGTCGACATTCCGACGTGCGGAAAGGGAAAACGATAGGTCAACGCACCATGATAGACTCTCCAAAAAACTTCAGGGGCCCTCATGACCACAGAAAACGGTCGCACTCCCATCGCTCAGCCCCGCTGTTCCACATGTTCGCTCGGGCAATTCTGCTTGCCGGTCGGCATTCCGGAACCCGAGCTGGAACGACTCGACGCACTGGTAAGCGAGCGCCGCCGCCTCAAGAAAGGCGACGTGCTGTACCACGCGAACGACGATCTGCACGCTGTCTACGGCATTCGCTTCGGTTCGCTCAAAAGTTGCGTCACGGCCCCCGACGGCCGCGAGCAAGTCGTCGGCTTCCACCTCCAGGGCGAACTCATCGGCCTTGACGCCGTGGCCGACCACCATCACCCGAGCACCGCCATCGCGCTCGAATACAGCGAGCTGTGCATCGCCCGCTTCGGCGAACTGGAGACGTTGTCGCGTCAAGTGCCATCGCTCCAACGCCAGTTGCACCGCCTGATGAGTCAGGAAATCCGCAACGAGCACCAGCAACTGCTCGCGCTCGGCACCATGCGTGCCGAGGAACGTCTGGCCGTCTTCCTGCTCAACCTGTCCGAGCGGCTGTCCGCGCGCGGTTACTCCGCCCATGAATTCGTGCTGCGCATGAGCCGCGAAGAAATCGGAAGTTTCCTCGGCCTCAAGCTTGAAACCGTCAGCCGCCTGTTTTCACGCTTTGCACAAAACGGCATGATCGAAATCCGGCAGCGCCACGTCAAGATCATCGACGCCGCCGCGCTGCACGAACTCGCCGGCGTTCCCTGCTGACACCCGCCAACGGGGACGCACGAGCGTCCCCGCAGCTGAAGCTCCCGCCAGTGCGCCGTCACCCGCCATCCCTGCCTCGGATGTTACCGATACGCTAACGGCCCCGCCCCCGCGTCGTGTTGCGCCAGATCAAGCGTCGCGCGCGATGGCGCGATTTTGCCCTCCCGACGTTCGACAAGCCCCGGCAAACGCTCCATAATCGGCGCGTTCTCCAGGCGCCCCCATTGCCTGGCGCTCCACCCCGTCGGAGGCTGCCGTTATGCCCGCTGCCATTTTTCTAAGTCCGGAAGACGCCGAGCACGCCTACTACGAAGCGCTGCGCGCCGGCGATACCGATACGCTGATGGACGTCTGGTCGGAAGACGAGGAAATCGTCTGCATTCACCCGGCAGGGCCCCGCCACGTCGGCCCGGCGGCGGTTCGCGAGAGTTGGCAGCAGATTCTTGCCAAGGACGGATTGCACGTCACGGCCAGTCATCTCCAGGTAGCGCGCAATCCGCTGTGCGCGGTCCATAACGTGCTGGAACAGGTACAGGTCGAGACCCGTCCCGAAGCCCGTTACGCCTTCGTGCTCGCCACGAACGTTTACATGAAGGAAGCCGATGGCTGGCGCCTTGTGCTTCACCACGCCAGCCCGGCGATCGGTCACGAGGACGCCGGCGCACAACTCACGCGGCCCCATCACCTGCACTGACGCTTCGTCGCGTTACGGCCTCGATAGGCCAGCCGATGGGTCGTCGCCGTCATCCCAATACGGCGCCGGCCCAAAGCGCGCCTGCAGGAATTCGATCAGCGCATGGGTTTTCGGCGGCACGAACGCCCGGCTCGGGTAGACGGCCCAGATCGCCACCTCCTCCGCGAGCGGGTAGGCGGGCAACACCGGCACCAGCGCCCCGCTGCGCAGATGCGCGCCGACGTCCCACGTGGACTTGAGCGCAATGCCCAGGCCCGCCAAAACCGCGTCGCGCAGCACTTCCCCGTTATCCGACGCCAGACGCCCGCTGACACGCACGCTCAGCGGACCACCAGGCGTCACGAACCGCCAATCGCGCTGCTCCCCCAGAATCAGGCAGTCGTGCGCGGCAAGCTCGCCTGGGTGCTTCGGCGCGCCGCGCGCCGCGAGGTACGCGGGCGACGCACACAATGTCCGGCGATTCGGGGCGAGCTTGCGAGCAACGAGCGTCGAGTCACGCAACGCCCCGACGCGAATCGCGAGATCCATGCCGGCCTCGATCAGGTCGACAACCCGATCCGTGAGCCGGAAGTCCAGCGAAATCCCCGGATAGCGCGCCAGGAAGGCCGACAAGGCGGGGGAAACATGCTGACGCCCGAACGACGAGGAGCATGACACCCGCAAACGCCCCTGAGGCGCTGCGTGCCCCTGCCCAACGCTTGCCATCGCTTGCGCCTCGGCCGCGAGCAAGGTCTGCGCGTCTCGCAGAAAGGCTTCCCCCTCTTGCGTGAGCGCCACCCTGCGTGTCGTCCGATGCAGCAACCGTGCCCCGAGCACACCTTCGAGTTGTGTCAGGCGCGTACTGGCCGTGGCCGGAGACAGCCCTTGCTCGCGCCCCGCGGCCGACACATTCCCGAGCGCCGCCACGCGCACGAACAACGCCACGGTATCGAGATCCAATGCCATTTGATGGAATCTCCAAAAGATCTTTTCCGCATTATGCGAATTATCAAAGCAATCGACTAGCCTTAGTCTCTCGTTATCGCATCGGGGGTGTCGCCGGCGCACTGCCGGCTGCGCCCCGCCTATTCAGGAGAAAACAGATGAAAGCCGTCGGATTGACCCATTACCTGCCGATTGACGACCCGAAGTCGCTCGAAGACATCGAGCTGCCGACGCCAACACCCGCGGGGCGCGACCTGCTGGTCAAGGTCGAAGCGATTTCCGTGAACCCGGTCGACACCAAGGTTCGCGCCCCGAAAGATAAGGTCGAAGCCACGCCGCGCGTATTGGGGTGGGATGCGGCGGGCACCGTCGCAGCCGTCGGCCCGGACGTCACCCTCTTCAAGGTTGGCGACCCGGTGTACTACGCGGGCAGCATCACGCGCCCAGGCGCGAACAGCGAGTTCCATCTTGTCGACGAACGCATCGTCGGCCACATGCCCACGTCGCTCGACTTCGCGGGCGCCGCTGCTTTGCCACTCACGACGATCACGGCGTGGGAAGCCCTTTTCGACCGCCTTGGCATCGCTCCCGACGGCGGCGATGAGGGCAAGTCGATCCTCATCGTCGGCGGTGCCGGCGGCGTCGGCTCGATTGCCATTCAGCTCGCGCGACGCCTTGCCCATCTGCACATCGTCGCTACCGCGTCGCGCCCGGCATCGGCCGACTGGTGTCGTCAACTCGGTGCGCAACACGTGATCGACCATACCCAGGACATTCCGGCGCAGCTGCAGTCGATCGGCATGCCACAGGTGGATTTCGTACTGTGCCTGAACGACACCGACGCGCATTTCCCCGCCATGGCGCAGGTCGTCGCCCCACAAGGCAAGATCTGCTCCATCGTGGAGAATGCGGGTCCGCTCGACATCGGTCTGCTCAAAAACAAGAGCGCCACGTTCGTCTGGGAGTTCATGTTCACGCGCGCCATGTTCGCAACGCCGGACATGATCGCGCAGCACACGCTGCTGACCGAAGTGGCACGCCGGGTCGATGCGGGTACGCTGCGCACGACGGTGGGCGAGGTCCTGGGCCCGATCAACGCGGTAAACCTGCGCCGCGCCCACGCGCAGCTCGAAGGCGGACGCACCATCGGCAAACTCGTGCTCGCCGGATTCTGACCGGCGCGCAGGGCGCGCATGGTTCCCGCCGTGCGCGCCGGCAACGAAAAACGGCGCTTGCCCTTCACAGGCAAGCGCCGTTTTTATGCGCTCTCGCGGCAGTACCGCCCGCCCGTCAATTGCCCGACGGCAGCGTGCCCTCGGGCAGTGCGAGCGCCTCGGTCGGATGCACGATCTCGCCGCCCAGCGCATTCACCCCGGCAATCAGTCGCTCGAACGCCGCGCCAACCAGTGCGGGGTCGCCCTTCACGCCCAGGTCGATATGTCGGCGCGCGTAGATCGCGCCACGCTGCGCGTCGCCCACGCTGGGCAGACTGAACACTTTCACGCCGCCATATTCGGCTTCGATGGCCTCCATGAGCGGCGTCAATGTCGACTCGGCCAACCCGAACACCAGCACCGATCGCTCGGCGTGCTTCGTCAGGTGATGCAACTCGGCGTAGTCCGTGTCGAGCACCCACGCCATCATCGGCCACGCCATGACCGGGAATCCCGGCATGAAGTGATGCCGCTCGACCGAGAACCCCGGAATCTTGTTGTACGGATTCGGTAGCACACGCGCGCCGACCGGAAACTCGCCCATCTTCAGACGATGCCGGTTATCGGGCTGGCTCATGTCCGCACGGCCGTCGGGACTGGTGTCGGCGATGCGCTCCATGATGAGCGCCTCGGCTTCCGGCGTGAGCACGAGCGGGACATTGAGTGCCGCCGCGGCGCACTGACGCGTGTGATCGTCGGGCGTCGCCCCGATGCCGCCGGTGACGAAAACGATATCCTCGCTCGCAAACGTGCGTCGCAGCGTGGCCGTGATGCGTTCAGGGTCGTCACCCACATATTCGGCCCAGCCGAGTTGCATGCCGCGCTCGGTGAGCAGTTCGACGATCTTGGGGAGATGTTTGTCTTGACGGCGCCCGGAGAGAATCTCGTCGCCGATGATGATGATGCCGACCGCCATGATGCTTCCTTTATCTTGTCGTCAGGGCCTGGGGGGAGCGCGCGGCGCCGCCCGGCGGCAGCGCGCAGTCACACGATTGTGCCACTTTCACGGCGAACCGTTCGACGACCCTCGTCCCGGCGGCAACGCAGGCGGCAGGTCCTCGCTCTCTCGCGACGGCGGGCTCGCCACAGGCAACAGCGTTGCCCCGAGCATCGGCTCGTGACGCGCCGCCTCGGCCGCGCGCAATCGCGACAATGCCCGCAGGCAATAGTGCGCGAACCACAACGCTGAAAATATGAAGATCACCACGTACAGCCAAATTGCCAGCAGCGCGATGACCGGGAACATCACGATCATGATGACCGACGACACCCACAGCAGCGTCGGCAATGAGCCGAGCAGCCCGGTTGCCACGCCGATCACCAGCAGTGGCAGACGCCGCTCGCGCACGATCCGGCGACGCTCCTCGGCGCTCGCGTGATACGCCAACGCGTCGTACGTCATTACGCGATACGTCAGCCAGCCCCATAACAACGGCGGCACGATGGCGAAGAACGGCGGCACGAGCCACAGCGGCAGCGTGAGCAGCGCGGCGACTAGAAAGACCACGGTGGCGCCCAGCGACTGACCGAGACTGCCCCAGAACGAGCCGCCCTGCCGCGCTTCCAGATGAATGTAGTGGCGACGCGAGAGGTGACGCAACACCGCGGGCATCGACCACCCCGCGATGAGCAGCAGCGCCGTGACCACGATCAGCGGGATGAGCAGCGCGACGAGAATGAACGGCGCGAGCGCCATGCGCACGCTATCGATGCCGAAATAGCCGAAGAAGCGGTAGATCCATTGCGTGAACTGCCACTGTTCGAGCCAGACGCGCAGAAAATCGGTGAACGGCACCCAGCCGAACCAGATCACGGCGCCCCAGATCAGGCCGGAGACCACAAAGGGCATGGCGGTGAGCCACAGCATGCGCGGATGCAACAGGCTCACGAGCGCGCGGCCCAGCGCGCGAAGAATGTCATTCATGCAGTATCAATACGGTCGGTGCCGTCAGGACGAGAATCGGAATCCATCGCGTTGAGGACCGTGCGCCCCGAGCGGGGACGCTCGGTCGGTGTGGCGCCCTCGTCGCGATGTCCCGATGTTACAGCACCGGGGCGCGGTCGAAGAAATAGATCCCGTGAGGGGATCGTCCGACCGGAATGGTGTTGATCAGCTTGCGCTGCGTCATATCGATGATGCCGACCTTGCGGGCCCAACGGAACGTCACCCACAGCGTCTTCCGGTCGGCCGAGAGTTCCATGTCGTCCGGTCCCGGCAGCAGGCCGGTGATGTTGCCGACGTTCGTGAGCGCCTCCTGATCGACGATGCTGATCGTGCTCGACACGCGATTCGAAATCAGTACGTGCCTGCCATCGGCGAGCGATCGGAAGTTGTGCGCCCCCTTGCCCGTCGGGATCGTCTTGATCACCTTCTGATTGCGCCAGTCGACCACGGCGGCATAGTCCGCGCCGGTCATTCCCACGAGCAGGTATTTGTCCCCCGGCGTGAGCCACACCCCTGCCGGACTGTCGCCCACCTTCATCGTCCAGAGCACTTTCTGAGTGGCCAGATCGATGGCGGCGATCTCGTTGGACTGCTGCAACGAGATAAAGACAAGTTTGCTGTCCTGCGTGAAGACCAGGTGGCTCGGCATCTTCTTGAGGGGAATGCGCTGCGCCACGCTCAGGTTCTTGCCGTCATAGCGATACACGTCCACGCGATCCAGTCGCAGGGCGTTGGCGACGAACCACTTCTTGTCCGGCGAGAAGCCAATCTGGTAGGGGTCCTCGACGTTCTCGATCTTGCGCTGGACCTGTCCCGTCTTCGGGTCGAGGAAGATGAGGTTGTTGCCGACCGAATTCGCCACGATGAGCGACTGATTGTCGGGCGTGGCCATGAGATGATGCGGCTCCTTGCCAACCGGGAACGTCTGGATGACCTTCTGCGTCGCCTTGTCGATCAGGCTGACGCTGGCGTCGGCCGAGTTGAGCACGACCACGACACTGTCGGGCGCCGGCGCCGCAGCCGTGGCCGGCGCAGCGAGCGCCGCCAGACCGAAGGAAGCCACCAGACCGGCAGCGATCAGCAGTTTGCGCATTGCAGCGTCTCTCGGGAGAAAATTAGGCAGGAAAAGTGGCGAAAACGGCGCGTGGACCGCCCGTTCTCGATACGTCGTAGCGACTCGCCATTGTAGGCCGGGAACACCCCGTCAACGCGCGTCCGGCGCACCTTTTTTTACGTATCGAAACATAATTTCGACACTTTCTGACGTAGCGCAAACCGGCAAGCGGATGTCCCATCGAAATGGTGTCGGGGGTTGGCGTCGGGGCCGAACGCCGTCATTGCACGCGTGGGTTGGCATCCCCCGAATCAGCTTGGTCGCCAAGTCCGCGACGCTCGCCGGGATCAACGAGATCGCAGCGCTCGCAGCCATCGTTGCGCACGACGGCCGCGCCCCCTGCACGTCAGCGCTGCAACGCCTCCCAAACCTTGTGCAAACGCTTGACCGACACCGGCATGGGCGTGCGCAACTCCTGCGCGAATAGCGAGACGCGCAACTCCTCGAGCAGCCAGCGGAACTCCTCGAGTCGCGCGTCGCCCTGATCGCGGCGTTGCGACGTCGCCCGCTGCCAGTTCTGCAGCAACGGCCCCAGTTCGCTCATGGCGCGGGCGTCGCGGGTCGGATCCGCCTTGAGCTTGTCGATACGTCCGGCCATCGCCTTCAGATAGCGCGGGAAATGCGCCAGTTGCGCGTACGGCGTGTCGATCAGGAACCGCTTGCCGATCAGCCGTTGCAACTGTGTCGTCAGATCCGCATACGCCTGCGCGAACGGCTTGGCCTGGGCCAGCTTCTTCTGCAAGGTCGCGTACTCGGTGAGAATCTGTCCGGCCAGCCGCGCGATCTCCTGCGCGAGCAGCGTGAGGCGTCCCCGCCCCTCGTCCTTGCGCGCGACGAACGACGCGTTATCGCTCGGCCAAGGCAACTGAAGGCACGCACGCTCCAGCGCCAGATCGACGATCTGCTCCCGCAGTGCTTCTTGCGTCCCCAGGTTCATGTACTGCATCGCCATCTGCTGCAGGCCCGGGATGTTCTTCTCCAGATACTTCACCTGCTCGCGCAGTTGAATCGCGAAGAGCTGACGCAGACCCGCGCGATGCTGCCGTTGCGCTTCGTGCGGATCGTCGAACACTTCGAGATCGCAGTGATCGCCGCGCTCGACCAAGGCCGGGTAGCCGAACAACGTCTGACCGCCGCGACGGATTTCCAGCATCTCGGGCAGTTCGCCGAAGCTCCACGCCGTGAGGTTGTCGTAGCGGCCGGGCTCGACAGCGGCCGCTGAAGGCGCTGCCTGCGTGCCCGCCCGTCCCGCACCACGCGCCTCGCCGCGCGCCGCCGGCGACGTCGTCGCCGATGCACCATGTGCGTCGGGCTCGACGGCGGAACCACGGGTCGGCGTCGCGCCACTCTTCGCCGCCAACTGCTGAAATGTGCGCTGCGCCTGCTGACCGAGTTCGGCACGCAGTTGCGGGAGATTGCGTCCCATGCCGAGTTGACGCCCGTGTTCGTCGATCACCTTGAAGTTCATCGACAGGTGCGCCGGAAGCATTTCGAACTTGAAGTCACTGGACTTGAGCATGACGCCGGTCTGTTCGCGCGCGTCGGCGATGAGGGCATCGAGCAGCGCGCCCTGTCCGAACGCCGCCCGGTCGACGAAGCCGGCCGCAAACTCGGGCAACGGTACGAAGTGACGCCGCAGCTTCTGCGGCAGCGACTTCATCAGCAGGTGCGCCTTCTCTTTGAGCATGCCCGGCACCAGCCATTCGCAGCGGCGCGCGTCGACCTGATTGAGCGCGTAGAGCGGCACGGCGAGCGTTACGCCATCGCGCGGCGAGCCCGGTTCGAAGTGATAGCTGAGCACCATGTCGATGCCCGCAATGGCCGTCTTCTTCGGGAACAAGTCGGTCGTGACGCCCGCTGCCTCGTGACGCATCAGATCGTCGCGCACGAGGTAGAGCAGCTTCGGCGAGCCCTTGGCCGTTTCGCGATACCAGTGCTCGAAGCTCGCGCCGTCGTAGAGATCGGCGGGGACATGGGCATCGTAATACGCGTAGATCAGTTCGTCGTCGACAAGCACGTCCTGGCGGCGCGACTTGTGTTCGAGCTGCTCGATGTCGGCGATCAGCTTGCGATTGTGGGCGTAGAACGGGAGCTTGGTCTCCCATTCGCCTTCCACGAGCGCACTGCGCAGGAAGATTTCTCGGGCGCGACGCGGATCGCGCGGGCCGAAGTTCATCCGTCGGCGCGCATAGATCGTCAGGCCATAGAGCATGCCGCGTTCGTACGCCACGACTTGCGCGGCCTTCTTCTCCCAATGCGCATCGGAGAGCGACGTCTTCACCAGGTGCTTGCCGACGCGTTCGATCCACTCCGGCTCGATCCGGGCGATGCATCGTGCGTAGAGCCGGCTCGTCTCGACGAGTTCGCCGGCCATCACCCAGCGCCCGGCCTTCTTCACGAGCGACGATCCCGGCCAGATGTGGAACTTGATGCCGTGCGCGCCGAGGAAATGCGGATCGTCGTCGGCCTTGCAGCCGATGTTGCCGAGCAGGCCCGCGAGCAAGGCAAGATGCACCTGCTCGTAAGTCGCCTCCGACGCGTTGATGCGCCATCCCTGTTCGCGCACGACGGTGAGCAACTGGCTATGCACGTCGCGCCATTCGCGCAGGCGCAATTGCGACAGGAAGTTGTCGCGGCAGGCTTGTCCGAGCAGCCGGTTCGACTTCTTGTGCGCGATCGCCTCTTCGAACCACTGCCAGATCTTGAGCCACGAGAGGAATTCGGAGCGTTCGTCGGCAAACTTGCGATGGGCGTTGTCGGCGGCGTCCTGCGCTTCGAGGGGGCGGTCACGCGGATCCTGCACGGCCAGCGCACTCGCGATGATGAGGACTTCGCGCAGCGACTGCTGGTCGCGCGCCGCCAGAATCATGCGGCCCACGCGGGGATCGAGCGGCAGACGCGCCAGTTCGCGCCCAAGCGGGGTGAGCTGGTTGGTGTCGTCGACCGCACCGAGTTCGCCCAACAGTTGATAGCCGTCGGCAACGGCCCGGCCGGGCGGCGGTTCGATGAACGGGAATTCCTCGACCTTGGCGAGCCGCAGCGACTGCATGCGCAGAATGACGGCGGCAAGCGACGAGCGCAGGATTTCCGGATCCGTGAAGCGCGCGCGCGCCTGGAAGTCGGCTTCGTCGTACAGACGAATACACACGCCGTCGGCCACGCGGCCGCAGCGCCCCGCGCGCTGGTTGGCGGCGGCCTGCGAGATCGGCTCGATCTGTAGTTGTTCGACCTTGTTGCGGTACGAGTATCGCTTGACGCGCGCGGTACCGGCATCGACCACGTAGCGAACACCCGGCACCGTGAGCGAGGTTTCCGCCACGTTGGTGGCCAGCACGATACGGCGCGCGTTGGACGGTTTGAACACGCGCTCCTGCTCGGGACCCGAGAGGCGCGCGAAGAGCGGCAGAATTTCGGTGTGCGGCGGATGATGCTTGCGCAACGACTCGGCCGCCTCGCGGATTTCGCGCTCGCCGGGCAGGAAGACGAGCACGTCGCCGGCGCCTTCGCGGCACAGTTCGTCGACGGCGTCGACGATCCCGTCCATCAGGTCCCGTTCGCGATCGCGCGCGCTGGCGCGGCTGCCTTCGCGCCCCAGCGCGTTCGCGATGCGCGCATCGTCCTGGATCGGGCGGTAGCGCACTTCCACGGGGTACAGGCGCCCGCTCACTTCGATGACCGGCGCTGGACGCAGGTGGTCGCCCTCGCCCGTGCCGAAATGGCGGGCGAAGCGATCGGCGTCGATGGTGGCCGACGTGATGATGACTTTCAGGTCGGGCCGACGCGGCAGCAACTGCTTGAGGTAGCCGAGCAGAAAGTCGATGTTCAGGCTGCGCTCGTGCGCCTCGTCAATGATGAGGGTGTCGTACGCGCGCAACAGCGGATCGGTCTGCGTCTCGGCAAGCAGAATGCCGTCGGTCATCAGTTTGACGGACGCGCCGTGGGACAAGGTGTCGTTGAAGCGCACCTTGAAGCCGACGATGTCGCCAAGCGGGGTGTTGAGTTCGTCGGCGATGCGGCGCGCGGTGGCCGACGCGGCGATCCGACGTGGTTGGGTGTGGCCGATCAGGCCGGTGCCGCCCGCGCCAAGCCCGCGGCCGAGCGCGAGGCAGATTTTGGGAAGCTGAGTGGTCTTGCCCGAGCCGGTCTCGCCGCTCACGATGACGACCTGATGGCCGGCGATGGCGCGCGCAATCTCGTCGCGCCGGCCGGAGACGGGCAGCGCCTCGGGAAAGACGATGTCGGGAAGCGGATTGGCGGCGGCCTGGCGCGCCGCGAGGCGTTC
>NZ_AKXS01000008.1:0-5311 GCF_000282835.1 Pandoraea sp. B-6
AGGCGGATGGCGAGCCAGGCGAGCACGCCGAACACCACCGCGCCCGCCGCGAAGCCGCCCGCCACCATCGCCCCGAGACGCAGGTCTCGCGCCGCGAACAGCAACAGCGCGCCGAAGGCCAGCGCACTCGCGCCATACGCCAGCCACCCTTGCCTGCGCGCCCCACCCACGACATCGCGACGCAACACATGCAGGGGCGCGACTTCGGAGAGCGGCAGCAACGGCGGCAACGCGAAACCGAGCAGCATGACCAGCGCACTCGCCAGACCGACGACCGCCGGTCGCCACGTCGGCGCCGGCAACCCCGCCGGGATCACGTCTCCCAACTGGGCGAGCAGCACCCAATGCGCCGCGTAGCCGAGCGCGATGCCCAATACGCCACCGATTAGGCCAAGCCCGATGAATTCAAGCGTCACCATCCCGCGCAACGCGCGGCGCGACAAGCCCAGGCAACGCATGACGGCGCAGGCATCGAGATGGCGCTCGCTGTACCGACGCGACGCGATGCCCACCGCCACCGCCGCCAGCACGGCGGCGAGCAAGGCCACCAGCGAGAGAAAACGCTCGGCGCGATCGAGCGTCTGGCGCACCTGCGGCTGTCCTTCCTCGAGCGATTCGAGATGCACGCCGCGCGCCTGTTCAGCGGCCGGCCGCGCCCACGCGGCGAATCTGGCGACCTGCGCGTCCGTGCCCGCCACCAGCAGCCGGTAGGTGATCCGGCTGCCGAACTGCACCAGCCCCGTCGACGGCAATTCGTCGAAGCGCATCATGACGCGTGGGGCCAGCGATCCGAAGCCGAAACCGCGATCCATTTCTCGCGTGATGACGGCGGCGATGCGCAACGTGCGGTTGCCCACGCGAATGGACTCGCCGGGCTTGACGTGCAGGGCATCGAGCAACGCGGCGTCGACCCACACCGTGCCTGGCGCGGGGATGGCCGCGGCGGGTGCATCCGGCGTATCGGCACCGGCATCGGGGGCGGTGCGCACTCGCCCGCGCAATGGATAGCCGTCGCTCACGGCCTTGAGCGACGATAGACGGCTCGCGCCGACTTGCCCGTGTTCGCCCGGGACGCTGGCCATGCTGGGAAAGTTGGCGACGACGGCGGTGGCCAGTCCATCGGCCTGCGCCTGACGCGCAAATGCCGGCGACAGGGGAGCGTCGCTGCGCACGACGAGGTCGGCGGCGAGCATCTGGCGGGCGTCGCGTTCAAGCCCGCCCTGCATCCGATCCGAGAGAAACCCCACGCTGGAGAGTGCACCGACCGCCAGCAACAACGCCACGAGAAGCAGATGCAACTCGCCTGCGCGCCAATCGCGCAGGAACATCCGCCATGCCTGGCGAGCAACGTCAGTGAACCCCATCGTTTTTCAATCCTTTGACCCGCGCCAGCAATGAGCGCCAACCTCGCCACACGCGGGGCAGCCACCACCACGCCAGCACGACGAAGATCAATAACATCACGAGAAAAACGGCGGGAAGGAAAAACGCCAGCGCCAGTCCGCCCACCGTCGACACATCTTCGCCGGCTGAGGCCGCGACATTGGAGAAAGGTTCCGGCGACGTGTTGATCAGCGCCCGGCTACCCGCTTTTGCCAGATGGGCCGTGCCTGCCAACGCACCGCCCGCCAGCCCCGCCAGCACCGTGACGGTCGGATCCATTTGTCCCAGCGCCGCCGCGCCGAGCACGATGCCGGCCGGAATGCGGATGAACGTGTGGACGGCGTCCCAGGCACTGTCGACAAAGGGAATTTTATCGGCGAAGAACTCGATGGCCGCCAGCACGCCGGCCGTGGCAATCACCCACGTCGACGTCAGCACCACCAACGAGGGCGGCAGATGCAACCAGCCCAGACGCGCAGCCATTCCCGCGCAGAACACCGTCAGGTACAACCGCAGGCCACTGCCCCAAGACAGCCCCGCACCCAGTGCAATCGATTCAAGCATGGCGACCTCACTGCCGCCGATATGACGGCGTCGCACGATCACGCGTCGGGTACCGCCGACGCGGCAATGACCATCGGGGAGGACGCGAACCGCCCCTACCCGCCGGACTGACGTCACAAGTGACGCGTCGGTGGCGTACAGTCGGCGAACGACCCTCGCGGAACAGCCACCGAACGGTCACTCGACCGCTACCGCGTCATTATGCCGCGCGCTGGGGCAACACACCACCGATGCCGGACATTGAGGATTTGGCGTGGCCGGCGCAAACGGCAGGCGCCCTTCAGGCTGCGGTCAACTTCAACCCGACCAGGCCCGCCAGAATCAGCGTCACGCTGGCAATCCGGGCGGCGGAGGCCGACTCGCCGAACAGCATAATGCCCAGCACGAACGCACCGACGGCGCCTATACCGGTCCAGATCGCGTATGCCGTGCCCAATGGCAGCGAACGCACGGCCAATGCGAGCAGCCAGACACTGCCGATCATTGCGCCAATCGTGAACACCGACGGCCAGAGACGCGAAAAACCCTGCGTGTACTTGAGGCCGACGGCCCACGCCACTTCCAGCAAACCGGCAATAACCAATAGCATCCAGGCCATGACTGACTCCGATAGAGAAATCGGGGTCGTCCCCGGAAGACAAGCGATCCTCGTAACGGGTCGTCCCGTCACGGGGTTCCTTTGGATGTCGAATGACATGGCAGAACGCCAACGTCGCGAAGCTGCAACTTGGCATCTCACCGCCAGGGCGATCGCCGGACATCGCTCAGGGAACCGCACGATTTTAGCAAAGCTCGCGCGCCGCGGTCACCCCTTGCACCGATGCCCAGGCCTCCGGGATCGCACCGCTACGCGAACTCGCCCTTGCGGCATGCTCCGCAAGCACTCAGCCGATGGCGTCGATCTCGAGCCGGTAGCCGACCCCCGTCTCCGTGAGAATGTGTTGCGGCTGTGCCGGATCGACCTCCAGTTTCTGCCGCAGGTGTCCCATGTAGATGCGCAGGTAGTGATGGCTCTCGACGTGCGACGGCCCCCACACCTCCTTGAGCAATTGCCGGTGTGTCAACACGCGCCCCGCATGACGCACCAGCGTGATCAGCAGCCGGTACTCGATCGGTGTCAGATGCACCGGGTCTCCCGCGCGCGTGACCTTGCGTCTCGCCAGATCGATGTGGATGTCGCCGAACGAGAACGCTTCGTCGAGCGTTTCCGAATTGCCGCCACGATGATGACGTCGCAATTGCGCCCGTATCCGCGCGAGCAGTTCCGACACCCCGAACGGTTTGGTGAGGTAGTCGTCCGCACCGACATCGAGCGCCACGACCTTCTCTGCCTCCTCGTTGCGAGCGGACAGCACGATGATCGGCATATCGGTCCAGCTTCGCACTTCGCGAATGACCTCCACGCCGTCGACATCCGGCAGTCCCAGATCGACGATGAGCAGATCCGGCTTGCGCGTAGCGGCCTCGACCATGCCCTGCCGCCCCGTTTCCGCCTCGTGCACGACCATGCCTTCGGCCTCAAGCGAGGTGCGCAAAAACCGGCGGATCTGTCGTTCGTCTTCAATCACCACGACGGTGATGGTCGGTTCACTCATGTTGTTGGGTCGCGTTGGCGTCGGGGGTACGGGATGTCTGCGGCGGGTCGGCGGGCAAATCCGCATGGACGTCTTCCGGGCCCTCCAGACTCTCCGGCGCCATCGGCGGCGTTTCGATCGGCAACGTGAAGATGAAGCGCGCGCCACGACCGTCGGGTCCGTTGGTGGCGTGAATTCTACCGCCGTGCGCTTCCACGATGGCGCGACAGATCGCTAGTCCGAGTCCGATACCGGGCTTGGCCGACTCCTTTTCCCCGCGCATGAATTTCTCGAAGATACGCCCTTCCATGCCCGGGGGCAGACCCGGCCCGTCGTCGCTTACGCTCACTTCGACCTCGTCGCCCTGCACGCATGCGGCGATTTCGATATGCGAGCCCGCGGGCGAATACTTCGCGGCATTCTCCAGCAGGTTGGTGAACAACCGCTCCATCAGCACGGCATCGAAGCGCAGCAACGGCAAGTCGGCCGGCAGCCGCGTGCTCACCTCATGCCCGGCGAGCGATCGGCGGCAGGCGCGCAACGACGTACCCACCACTTCCTCGAGCATCTGCCACTGACGGTTGAGCTGCACGCCGCCCGCTTGCAACTTCGCCATGTCGAGCAGATTGGTCACGAGCCCCGTCATGCGCTGCGCCTCCTCGTGAATGGCCTCGACGAGTTCGGTGCGCAACGGCCCGGGCGTCTGGGCATTGCGGCTCAGCATGCTGGCAAAACCCACGATGGACGTCAATGGTGTTCGCAGATCGTGCGAGATCGCCGAGAGCAGGGAATTGCGTAGCCGCTCGGACTCCATCGTCACCAGTGCATCCTGCGCGATCTCGACGTAATGAACACGCTCGAGCGCGAGCGCGATCTGCGCGGCAAACGTATCGAGCAAACGCTGCTGATCCGGCGTGTCGATGGCGCCGCCGCCCTCCGGCGCCGGGGCGACCACCAGCACCCCCCGCGTGCGCATCGGCGCGCGAAGCGGGAGATAGTAGGCGTCCGACGCGGGCAACGTGTTGGTCCCCCGCCCCGCCGCTTGCTGACGGTCATACACCCACTGGGCGACATCGGTATCGATGTGCGCCGGCATGGTTTCCGACTGCGCGTTCTCGACCGGCTGGCGCACACTGCCCTGGCTGTCGGGTAGCAGCAGCGCCACGCGCGCCTGGAACACTTCGCGCACGTGGCGCGACCCGATTTCCACGATCTGTGGCGTAGTGAGCGCCGCCGCCAGTTCGCGGGCCATGGCGTACACCGCGCCCGTGCGACGCTCGCGCCACGTGGCCAGCCGCGCCTGGAACCGCAAGCTGGTTGTCAGATGGCTGATGACCAGGGCGACGGTGAGCATGACGGCGAACGTCAGCAGGTACTGGGTGTCGGACACCGACAGCGACATCTTCGGTGGCACGAAAAAGAAGTCGAACGCCAGCACCGACAGAAACGACGCGAGCACCCCTGGACCACGCCCAAGCCGCATGGCCGCCACGATCACGCCGAGCAGGTACAACATGGCGATATTGGCCAGATCGAGGAACGACGTGAGTTCCGCCGCGACAAGCGACACGGCGCCGCAGATACCGACGGCCCATGCATAGGCACGCCAGGGCCCGCCCACGAGCCCCAGCTCCGGGGCCGTTTCGAACCAGCCGCGCCAGTCGCCGCGCACCACGCGCTTGTCGGCCACGGCGTCCCCTGCCGCCGGTCCGATCAACACGACGTCCACGCCGCGTGCGCGACGCAAAAGTTGCTCGTGCAGCGGCGTGCGGGCAGTCCACCCGCGCCGT
>NZ_KB290494.1:0-376 GCF_000282835.1 Pandoraea sp. B-6
ACGGCGATCAGCGCCCTGCGCACCCGCCTGCGCGGCCAGTTGGCACGGCGTGCGCCGCACGCCGCCCGACTCGCCAGCGTCGACGCCGTCATGGAACGTGTGATGGCCGCCCGTGAGCGCACACTTCTCGCCGGTGTACCGAATCTGCTCGAAGGGCACTTCGTGCGACTGCGCGATACGGAACAAGCCGCCATGGCCGCCCCGCGCGTGCCCGGCGCGCCGCCACTCGCGCCCGCCGGCACATGGCTCGACACCTTTCACCGGGACATGCAGAGCATCCTGCTCGCAGAACTGGATATACGCCTCGAACCGATCGAAGGGCTGATCGCCGCCCTCGCCTCGGCGCCCCCCGGCGAAAACGTTAGTGAACCCGGAC
>NZ_KB290494.1:450-7529 GCF_000282835.1 Pandoraea sp. B-6
GGCACCAACCCGCTCGCGCTGGCCGTCGCCCTGCTCATCGCCGCCGTCTATCTCTTCGGCGCCCTCGAACTCAAACGCTTCCATCAAGCCACGGACGCTCTCGCCAACGCCGTCTCCGGCCTGAATTCCCCCCCCGCGTCGCTGCCGTCGTGGCTCGACACGCTGCCCGCCGGCCTGCGCACCGCCGTGCGTCTGCGCGTCGAAGGGGAACGCGTCGGCCTGCCCGGCCCCGCCCTCACGCCCTATCTGGTCGGCTTGCTCGTGCTGCTCGGCATGCTCGGCACCTTCCTCGGCATGGCCGCCACCCTGCGCGGCACCGGTCTCGCGCTCGAAGGCGCCACCGATCTCGAAGCCATCCGCGCCTCGCTCGCGTCGCCCGTCCGAGGCCTCGGCTTTGCGTTCGGCACGTCGGTGGCCGGGGTCGCCACGTCCGCGATGCTCGGCCTGCTCGCCGCGCTCGCCCGCAAGCAACGCGCCCAGGTCGTGCAATCGCTCGACGCGCGCATCGTCACGACGCTGCGCGGCTTCTCGCGACAGCATCAGCGCGACACCACGCTGCAATTGCTTCAACAGCAGGCGACGGTCATGCCCGCCCTCGTCGACCGTCTGCAAGACATGATGGCCGCCATGGAGCGCCAGAGTCAGTCGCTTGGCGAACGGCTCGTCGCGAATCAAGACGCCCTGCACGCCAAGACCGACGCCTCATACGCGCAACTCACCAACGCCATGCAGCAGTACCTGAAGGACAGCGTGGCAACGACGGCCAACGCGGCCAGTGCCGCCATCCGCCCCGAGGTCGAGGCGACGATGGCCAGCCTCGCGCGCGAGTCGGCCTCGTGGCACCAGACCGTGTCCACCGCCATGCAGGATCGAATGGACGGTCTGTCGGATCGCTTCGAGGCCACCACCGCCCGCGTGGCAAATGTCTGGACGGATTCGCTCGACGCTCAGTTGCGCACCAATGCATCGCTTGCCACCGATCTGCGCGCCGCGCTGGGCGAATTCACGCAAACGTTCGAGACGCGCTCATCCCGACTGGTCGACGACGTCGCCGCCCGGCTCGAAACCGTGACCGGACACGTCAGCGCCGCGCATGCGGGTGTTGCGCAAACGTGGGAGACGTCGCTCGCCGCGCAGCAGCGCACCAACGATGCCCTCGCCAAGGAACTCGGCAGCGCACTGGCCCAGTTCGCACAAACCTTCGAGGCCCGTTCGGCCAAACTCGTCGACGAAGTCGCCACGCGTCTCGAAACCACAGCCGGGCAAGTGAGCGCCTCGCACGCCGGCGTTGCGCAAACGTGGGAAACCTCGCTCGCGGCACAGCATCAGACCAACGATGCGCTCGCCAGGGATCTCGGCGCTACGCTTGCGCAATTCGCCCAGACCTTCGAGACCCGCTCCACCGACCTGCTGGCCAATGTCGCCTCGCGTCTCGACAATGCGACCGGCAGCATCGCCACGGCGCAGACGACCGTCGCCCAGGCATGGGAGCAAGCCCTCGCCCAGCAGCAGCGTTCGCACAACGCCCTGACGCAAGACCTCGGCACTGCGCTGGAAAGCTTCGCCCAGACGTTCGAAGCCCGCTCCACGGCCTTGCTCGGCGACGTGGCCGCCAAGCTCGACGCCGCCAGCGGAAACGTCAGCGGCGCGCACGAGCGCGTCGCCCAGGCGTGGGATCAATCGATCGCGCTGCAACAGCAAGCCAACGCCGCCCTGAATACCGAACTCGGCGCCGCACTCGCGCGCTTCACCGACACCTTCGAGCAACGCTCGGCCCACCTGATCGATGGCGTGAGCCTGCGCACGGAAGGCGCGATGCACAGCGTGTCGGAGACGGCCAGCGTCGCGTCCGGCGAGTGGAAGCAAGCCCTCACCGCGCAACAGTCCGCCAACGACGCACTCGCCCGCGATCTGGCGAGCGCGCTTACCCGCTTTGCGGACACCTTCGAGGCACGCGCGTCGCAATTGCTGCAAAGCGTCTCGGCGCAGATGGATGCAACGTCGACCCACGTCGCGCAAACGTGGCGCGACGCGATCGCGGAGCACGCGCGCACGAGCGAACGGCTGGCCGACGGCAACCAGCAACTCGTGGCCGCGACGACCAGCGTCTTCACGGACCACAGCGCGTCATTGCTGCAAGCGCTTCAGGAAGCCAACGCGGCCCATCACGACGCCACGGCCGAGCGCGAAACGCAACGCCTGTCGGCGTGGACGCAAACGCTCGAAGGCACGCTCGCCACGCTGCGCTCGGAATGGCAGCAGGTCGGTGAGCACAGCGCCAGCCAGCAACAGGCCATCTGCGACACGCTCGCGCGCACCGCACTGGAGATGTCCGAACAGACGCGCGCCCACGCCAGCGACACGCTCGCCGAAATTTCGCGTCTGGTGCAGACCGCGTCCGAGGCGCCGAAGGCCGCCGCCGAGATCATTGGCGAGCTGCGCCAGAAACTCTCGGACAGCATGGTGCGCGACAATGCCATGCTCGAAGAGCGCTCGCGTCTGCTCGACACGCTGGGCACGCTTCTCGACACCGTCAAGCACGCGGGCAACGAGCAACGCGCCGCGGTCGACGACCTGGTGACGACGTCCGCACAACTGCTCGAACGTGCCGGCACGCATCTGGGCGACGCCATCGCCGCGCAAACGGAGAAGCTCACCGCCGCGTCGGCGCAGGTCACCGGCAGCGCGGTGGAAATCGCGAGCCTGGGCGACGCTTTCGGCGCCGCCGTGCAATCGTTCGGCGAATCGAACGCGCAACTGCTCGACCATCTGCAACGCATCGAAGCCGCGCTCGACAAGTCGATGGCGCGCAGCGACGAACAACTCGGCTACTACGTTGCGCAGGCACGCGAAGTCGTGGAGCTGAGCGTGATGTCGCAAAAGCAGATCCTCGAAAACCTTCAGGAACTGGCGCAAACGCGCTCACAACCGGGTAGCGCGGCAGCATGAGAGACGATTTCGACGCGGACATCGGGGACAGCGGCGAGGTCGGTGCGGCAGCGCCGACATGGGCCGTCTTCGGCGACCTGATGTCGGTGATGCTCGGCGCGTTCGTGCTCATCATGCTCGGTGTGATCGGCGTGCAGATCGAACTCTCCGCCAAGCTCGATCGTGAAGTGAAGGAGCGCCGGGCCGAAACGCAACGCCGCGAGACGCTCGAGAAAGCGCTGGCCGGCCCCCTCGCAGGCGGGCGCGTCACACTGGTGAACGGTCGTATCGGCATCAGCGGCAATGTGCTTTTCGCGCTGAACTCGGACCAGTTGCAACCGCAGGGGCGTGAAGTGCTGCGTAGCCTGGCCACCCCGCTGGCCGCCTATCTCCGAGCGAGCGACGAGATTCTCATGGTCAGCGGCTTCACCGACGATCAACAGGTGCGCGAAACGAACCGGCGATTTGCCGATAACTGGGAGTTGTCGGCCCAGCGTGCGCTCACCGTGACGCGCGAATTGATCGCCGCGGGTGTGCCGCCATCGTCGGTCTTCTCCGCGGCGTTTGGTTCGGAACAGCCCGTTACGTCGAACCGCGACGAGGCCGGTCGCGCGAAGAACCGCCGCGTGGAGATCGCGCCGATGCCACGCAGCAGCGCCAGCAACGCGGGCAAGCCCCATGCGTGACGCGATGCCCGCCGAGGCTGGCGCCGCGCAAGCGCACGAGGCAACGGACACATTGTCCGAGCAACTCGCCGCATGGCGGGCGCACGGGGCCGACAAACGCGACCCGGTGCGCTTTCATCGCATCGAAGCGTTGGCGCTGCGCAGCCGTGCCTTTCGTGGCGACGTGCGACGCGTGCTCGACGAACGTTTGACGGCACTCGTCGACGCGTTTACGCAGTCGCTTGGCGCGGCCGGCGCCGAATCTGACGCATCTGACGCATCACCCGCATCGCCCGCATCCGCCGATGCGGCCGCCCCGACGACACAATGTCTCGCCTCACCGCTTGCGGAATTGACGGCGAGCATTGCGCAACGCGTGGCCCCCACCCGTGAACGGTCCGCGCCGCCGACGACGTCTCACACCGTTAAAGCCGCAACGCCGCCAGGCCAGACGCTGCGCGATGGCTCCAGCACCAGCACCACCGATACCGTTCAGCCGGTCAGCGGGACCACCGCACTGCCGAAACGCCCCGTCGCGCCGCCCGCCCCCGTGGCGCTTACACCGACGGTCATCGCCACTGAAGATGCCTTCGACGACCTCGACGTCCTCGAATATTTCCGCGAGACGTGGTCGAAAGTGAGCACCGACGGCAATCTGCGTCAGTCGCTTGCCCAGGTGCCGGAGAACGCCGGACCGTTCAACTCCAGTCATCTGGTGCACCGCGCACTGTCGCTGATGCACGACATCTCGCCCGACTATCTGCGGCACTTCCTGCGCCACGCCGACGCGCTCTCCTGGCTCGAAGATATGGAGACCACCGGCGTGCTTGGCAACAAGCCGGCGGCTCGCGTGGCGGCCAAGCCGTCGCGCACGAAGACGCGCTAACGCCTGCGCGGACATAGCCCGCGTCGGTTGCCCTCGCAGGCACAGATTCCGGGCCCTCGTGCCATGCGTCTACGCTCATTGCGGGCCGCTTGCCTGGCTTGTGCACGACGTCAACTTGCCAGTGAAGGACGTTCCGGGAGATAATCGGGCCCGTTCCCGCCGCCATGGCACGGGAAAAACTTTCGAAAAATCATCGTGTTGGGTGCCGACTCAGGCCGCAATGCCGGATGTGCCGCCCGCCGCAGCATTCCTCGACAAGCCGTCGCCCAGACGGCTTTTTGTTTCCATGACGAACCACGGACAACCGCCGGCTGACGACGCGCCACCGGCCCACGACGACGACGCCGACTTGGGCGCGTCGCAATCCAATGCCACGGGCAACGACGACACGCACGTCGATCCGAACGACGTGGCGCACCCGCGCCGCATTCGCAGCTTCGTGCGTCGCGCAGGGCGCAGCTCCGAGGCGCAAAAGCGCGCGTTCGACGTCCTCGGCCCGCAGTTCCTGCTGCCCTACGCGCCTGAGCCGCTCGACTGGCCCGCCGCCTTCGCGCGCGCCGATGCGCCTCGCATTCTCGAGATCGGCTTCGGCATGGGAGACGGCACGGCGTACATTGCCAAGCTGCGTCCGGACGACGATTTCCTTGGCGTTGAGGTGCACGAGCCGGGCGTGGGCGCATTGCTCAAGCGCATCGGCGAAACGCCCTTGTCGAACGTACGCATCATTGCGCACGATGCCGTGGAAGTCGTGCAGCACATGCTGCCCGAAGGCTCGCTGGACGGCGTGCACGTTTTCTTCCCCGATCCGTGGCACAAGAAGCGCCACCACAAGCGCCGCCTGCTGCAGCCGCCGTTCGTGGCGCTGCTCGCGTCGCGCCTGAAGCCAGGCGGCTACCTGCACTGCGCAACGGACTGGCAGGAATATGCCGAGCAGATGCTCGAAGTGCTCGGCGGCGAACCCACGCTTGAAAACACGGCGGCCGACTATGCACCGCGTCCCGACTATCGTCCAGTGACGAAGTTCGAGAATCGCGGCCTGCGCCTCGGTCACGGCGTGTGGGATCTCGTGTTCCGCAAACGCGGCTGAGACGCGTCGCCAGAGACGACAAGGGGCACCACGCGGTGCCCCATTTTTTTAGTCGGCCCAGACCACCCATCCGCTGTAGCCCGTCGCCAGCACCACGAGACCGAACACGATGCGATACCACGCGAACGCCGTGAAGTCGTGCGACGCGATGTAGCGCAGCAGCCAGCGCACACAAATGAAGGCGCTGATGAAGGCGGCAATGAAGCCAATGCCGAACAGGCTGAAGTCGTCGACCGAGAGCGTCGCGCGCGCCTTGTAGAGTTCGTAGACGGTCGCGCCGAACAGGATCGGGATGGCGAGGAAGAACGAGAACTCGGTCGCCACCTTGCGCTCAAGCCCGAACATCATGCCGCCGATGATCGTCGCCCCAGAGCGCGACGTGCCCGGCACGAGCGCGAGACATTGCGCGAGGCCGACTTTCAGGGCGTCGACGACTGACAGGTCGTCCATCGAATTCACGCGCGGGCGCTTGCCCGCTTCGGCGTTGCGACGGTTATGCCGCTCGACCAGCAGGATGACCACGCCACCGACGATAAACGCCGTGGCGACCACGGTGGGGTTGAACAGCGCGGCCTTGATGTGCTTGCCGAGCCACAGGCCGAGCCCGATGGCGGGCAGGCACGCGACGATCACGTTCACCGCGAAGCGGCGCGCCTTGGCATCGCTGCCGAGGCCGGCCACGACCTGTGCGATCTTCTCGCGATACTCCCAGCACACCGCGAGAATGGCGCCGAACTGAATCACGATTTCGAAGACCTTGCCCTTCTCGTCGTTGAAGTCGAGCAGGCTGCCCGCCAGAATCAGGTGCCCGGTCGAGGAGATCGGCAAAAATTCGGTCAGACCTTCCACGACACCGAGAATGAGGGCTTTGAACGCCAGCAACAAGTCCATGCAATGAGTTCCTGAGAAGGTGCGAATTGCGAATAGGGGAATACGGGAAGCGAGAGCGATGCGCCAGGCCGCGTCGGACGGACCGCGTCAACGCGCATCGAGTTTGACGTTCACGCCATGTGAGCGCACGGTGATCGCGCCCGGCTGTCGCGCCACGCCGCCGATGTTCAGTTGCTCGGGCTTGAACGTGTAAAGCGGCGCGCCCTGCAGCCATTGCGTCGCGATCAATGCCCCGGCGGCGTTCAATTGACGCGACCAGCGTTCGGGCAGACCGTCGACCGTGAACGTCTCCACCTCCGGATCGCGCAGCACGACCGACATCGTCGCCGGGTCGTACGCCAGCGCACTCTCGATGGCGAGCGTGCCGGTGAGCGGCGCACCACCGAACGGGTGCGTCACCGTCGCGTCGACGGACACCGCCAGACGATTGCGTGCCGGCAACAAGGTCAGACGCGGATGCGAGAGGTTCACGTCGAGCACCGCCAGCACGCGACGGTCGAACGGAAATTTCCGGTCGAGCGCGCGCTGCAACTGGCTTTCGGAGAAGGTGTAGTCGTTGCCGAAAGGCAACCCCGCGCAGGCGCTCAGCCCTGCGGCGAGCGCCGTCGCGCCCGCCAGCGCC
>NZ_KB290494.1:7539-8142 GCF_000282835.1 Pandoraea sp. B-6
CAGCCAACGACGGCGCGTGAGGCGACTCGGGAGGCGCAAGGCGTCCTGCGACGCAAGCCCGTCGCACTGCTGACGAATTCGCTGATCTGGATGAGCACTACCCGGCATGACAAAGTCCGCGACTGGGCGCCTGGCGCCCGACACGCGCGACTATAGCATTCGCATACGGCACGCCACTACGGCGTCGCCGGCGCGGTCATCGTCTCGAGCTGCGTTAGCCAGGCGATGGCCTGCGCACGATCGTTCCCGCACATCTCGGCCGAGGGCTGCAACGATCCACAGACCGCCGGACGCAGCGGGCTGCCGAAAATCCGGCAACGGTCTTCGTCGTCCAGTTGCACGCAACGGGTGTTCGCCGGCTTGCCGTTCGGCATGCCGGGAATCGGCGTCGAGATGGAAGGCGCGATGCAGCAGGCCGCGCAGTGAGGACGACACTGCATGACGCTCACCACGGCAAGCGGCCTGCGCCGTCGAAGAAGCCGCCCGTCACCGGCCCGCGCTCGCCGAGCGCCAGCATCAGCACACTGCGCGCGCCTTGCGCCACCCCCTGCCGCGCACGCTTGCCGGCCGCGTCGACCGTCAGATCGGCGGGGGGGGCCCGGG
>NZ_KB290494.1:8152-17472 GCF_000282835.1 Pandoraea sp. B-6
CCGAATTCACCGTAATCGACGTCTCACGCAAGGTTTGCGCGAGCTGCACCGTCAGCATGTTCAAGGCCGCCTTCGATGCGTTGAACCCGATCTGCCGGAACGCCGCATGCTCCCACGCCGGATCGTTGTTGTGCGCCAGCGAGCCCAGGCCGCTCGACACATTGACGATATGCGCCCGCGCGGAGCGCGCGAGCCACGGCAGCATGGCTTGCGTAACGCGCAAGGTGCCGAAGAAATTGGTCGCGAACACCCGCTCGACGGCTTCGATGGAGGCTTTCTCAGGCGCGTCGTCGCGCGGATCGGTCACGGCCGCGTTGTTTATCAGCAGGTCAAGTCGACCGTAGTAGCGGCCAATCCGATAGGCCGCCGCATGCAACGTCTCGGGCTGCAGCAGGTCGATCACGAGCGTCTCTGCCTGAAAACCCGCCTTGCGCAACGGCTCGACCACCTCGTCGCCCTTCGCGGGCTCGCGCGCGCCCACCAGCACCGTCATGCCCACCTCGGCCAGCCCGCGCGCGACTTCCTGCCCAATACCCCGGGTCGCGCCCGTGACCAGCGCCACACGTCCCAGATGGCGTTCGGCATCCGCGCGCACCGTATTCTCGATGGCGTCCCGTTTCATCCCTGCTCCCGTCGATTGACCTGTTGTGTTGCGCCCGGCCGCACGCAAATTTGTTAGCATCGAGTTTATGAAGAATCCTTCAGTTTTTCCATTCGCATATGAAAGCTGACAGCCGAGGCCCCGCAACGCCCCGTAAGACGCCGCAGCAGGCGCGTTCGCGGGTCACCATCGACGCCATTTTCGAAGCGGCGCTTCAGGTTTTGCTGCTCGATGGCGGGCGTCAATTGACCACGACGCGTGTGGCCGAACGGGCGGGCGTGTCGGTGGGCACGCTGTACCAGTATTTCCAGAACAAACAGGTACTGCTCTATGCGGTGCTCGGGCGGCACATCGACCGGATCGTCGAGACGGTGGAGGCGACCTGTCTGGCCTCGCACGCCCAGCCGCTGGAAACGATGGCGCAGACGCTCGCCAAGGCGTATGTCGGCGCGAAGATGACGGACATCGAAGAAGCCCAGGCGCTGTACCGGCTCTCGGAAGATCTCGATGGGCGGGAAGTGTTTGCGGGGGCGTCCACGCGCATGCACGTGGCCGTCGTCGCTATGCTGAAAACAGCGCAAAACGCGCATTTCGACGATCCCGAGACCGTCGCGTTCGTGTTCCTGAACTCGATGACCGGGCCCATCAAGGCGATTCTGGAGAATCGCGCGCCCGCAGGTACCTGTTATGCGACGCTCGCCAGCCAGATCGCCGACCAGATGGCGACGATGTGCGGCGCCTATCTGCATCGCGTGGCCAGGGCGGCTGACGACGCCGAGGCGACAAAAGTTCACGCAGTCACATGACAACCGCCCGGAACTGGTAAAATGCCGGGTTGTGTTTGCCTACTACCCACGGTAATCGAAATGAATTACGAACAGGCCCGCTTTAACATGATCGAGCAGCAGATCCGTCCTTGGGATGTGCTCGACCAAGAAGTGCTCAATCTGCTCAAGCTCGTCAAGCGCGAGGAATTCGTGCCGACGGCCCAGCGCGCACTCGCGTTCACCGACGTCGAACTGCCGCTGCCGGGCGCAGCGATTGCCGACAAGAGCCAGCACATGATGTTTCCGCGTGTGGAAGCGCGCATTCTGCAAGCGCTCGCGCCGAAGAAGCACGAGAACGTGCTTGAAATCGGCACGGGGTCGGGCTATATGGCCGCACTGCTGGCCTACAATGCCCACCACGTGACGAGCGTCGAGTTCGACGCCAACCTCGCCCAGACGGCCCAGCAGACGCTGCGCGCCAATGGCGTGACCAACGTGGAAGTCGTCAACGCCGACGGCGCGCAAGGCTGGAGCGCCGCCGCGCCCTACGACGTGATCGCCATTTCGGGCGCGCTGGTCGAGCTGCCGCAGGCGTTCCTCGATCAACTCAAGGTGGGCGGCCGTCTGGCAGCGTTCATCGGGGGTAGCCCGGTCATGGAAGCCGTGCTCATCACGCGCGTGTCCGAGACCGAATACCGCCGCGAAAACCTGTTCGAGACGCAAGTGGCCTATCTGGTCGCGACGAAGCCGTCGAGCTTCAAGTTCTGAGCCGGGTCGCGACCCAAACGACACACGACCATCATGCAAAACATTACACCGGCGCAATTGGCCCAGTGGCTCGCTGACGGGGAGCGCGGCCAACCCACGCTGCTCGACGTGCGTGAAGATTGGGAGGTGCAGACCTGCCGCATCGCCGAGAGCCGGAACGTACCGCTTGGCGACGTGCCCGCCCGTCTGACGGAACTCGACGCCGAAGCGCCGATCGTGTGCATCTGCCATCACGGCATGCGCAGCGCTCGCGCCGCGATGTTCCTGGAACAACAAGGCTTTACCCAACTGTTCAATCTGGACGGCGGAATCGATGCCTGGGCGCGCCAGGTCGACCCGTCGATGCCGACCTACTGAACCTGCGCGACGTCAGTCCTGCGGGACGGCAAGGCCCGCGTCGAGCCAACGCCCCAGCGCGGTGACGGTACGCGCGGTCGCGCCCTGATGCTGTTTCGCGAACAACATGGCGGCCGTGCGCATCGCGAGCCGCCGGTCGTCGTCGACCAGCAACTCGGCCAGTGCCGTCGCAAGGTCACCGGCGTCGCTCACCCGTCGCGCGGCGCCCGCCGTCAATGCGTTCTCGCTGGCCTGCGTGAAATTGAACATGTGCGGACCGAAGACGACCGGCGTGCCCGCCGCACAGGCTTCGATCAGGTTCTGACCGCCCAGCGGCAGCAGGCTGCCGCCAATGAACGCGACGTCCGCCGCCGAGAAATACGCGGCCATCTCCCCCATCGAATCGCCGAGAACCACATCGACATCCGCGGGCAGCGACGTGTCGTCGTCAGCCCATGTGCTGCGACGAACGTAGTGAATTCGCACTCGATCCAGCATCTCGGCCACCTCGTCGAAGCGCTGTGGATGTCGCGGCACGAGCACCAGCAACGAACGCCGCCCCACCTCCGAGGACGCCGCCAACATGGCGCGCGCCTGAAGCACCAGCGACTCCTCGCCGTCGCGCGTACTCGCGGCCAGCCAGACCTTGCGCTCGCCGAAACGCTCGCGCCAGCGCGCCCCCAGCGCAAGCTGCGCGGGCGGTGGCGTCATGTCGAACTTGAGGTTGCCCATCACGTCGACGTCGTTCGCGCCCAGCATGCGCAAACGTTCGGCATCGGCATCGCTCTGCGCAAACACGCGGCTGAATCCGCCGAAGACAGGCTTGGCCGCTTCACCGAAGCGCGCTGCACGCCGGAACGAGCGCGCCGACATCCGCGCGTTGGTCAGCACCAGCGGCACGCCGCGCTCGCGGCAGGTGAAGATCAGATTCGGCCAGACTTCCGTCTCCATGACCACGCCGACACTCGGCCGCCATTGCTTCAGGAAGCGTTGGATCGGCCCGACCATGTCGTACGGCAGATAGCAGCGCAGCACGCGATCGCCGAACAGCGTCTCCCCGGTCGCGCGTCCGGTGGGCGTCATGTGCGTGAGCAGGATGCCGTGCGATGGATAGCGCTCGAGCAGTGCATCGATGAGCGGCTGCGCGGCGCGCGTCTCGCCAACGGAGACGGCGTGCACCCAGATCAGCGGGCGACCGGTGTAGGGCGGCGCGTCGTAAAACCCGAAGCGTTCGCCGATGTGACGACGGTATCCGGGCTCGAAGCGGCCGCGCCACCATAGCCGCACCACGGCCAGCGGCGCGACGATCCACCAGAGCGCGCGATAGACGAGACGCAGCAACATTCAGATGAGCGCCCGATGCGTGAGACGTTGCAAAACCGCCAGCGGCGAGCACTCGGGGTGCACCATCGCTTCGGCGGGAAGGAAGAAGGTCTGCTCCATCATGAACTGGCCCGACATCACCGCATGCGACGTCTGGTCCGAGAAGCAGATCCACACACTGCCCGGCGGGAACGGCATGGTCTGCTGTTCGGCGTCGCGCTGGTAGTCCATGTCGGCTTTCATGCCGTCGTGCAGATGCAGCATGATGTGGTCGTAGCCGCTGCGTTCACGCTTGGTGATGCCTACCGCGTTCTGCAACCAAGCGGAGCCCGGCCATTGGGTAGGCACTTTCGGCAGGAAGCGTTTGGCCACCGTTTCGAACGGCTCGCCCACACGCCAGACGCGCGGCTGCCCTGCCGGGTTCACATTGGTGAACACGCGCAGAATGCGCTCGCCGTAGTTCGGGCGCGACGGAAAGGCGTCGACGTGCAGTCGGCTGTCGTCCTTGCGCCACGACGTCTGGCGCGTTTCAACGCGATGCAGACGCAGGCTCGTGGGCGCCGCGCGCAACTTGCCGCGATACTCGGGCAACAGACCGTCGATCAGGCTGCACGCCTGCGTGTAGTAACGCTTGACCAGCGCATGGACGGCGCGCTGCGTGCTGTCGTCGGCGGCCACGCCGACCAGCACGTCGGACTTGGGATCGAGGCTGATGTTCTTGCGCTTCGGATCGGCAATGGCCGGATCGAGCAGGCGCTGCTCCGCGGCATCGATCGCGAAGGCCAGGTGCGGGAAATACAGCACCTTGCCGGCCTCGACATCGGCCACCAGCGTCTCGCGCGGCACCGACAGTTGCCCTGCCTGCCAGTCGCCGGATTCCACGGTAACGATCTGGCCGCTTTCATTCATTTGGCTCATGCGCTTCGGTCCTCCCGGGGCGCGCCGTCGCCGCTCGGCACAGGCCGCAGCGACGGTGCGAGCTGGCGCACGGCGTCGCGGACTTGCGCGAGCGTTGGCTTGTGCGCGGCGTCGCCAAGATTGACAATGCGCGGCGACCAGAATCCGCCGGTGCGCCACGCGGTGCTGAAATTGTATAACTCGATGGTGGGACGGTTCAGTGCTGCGGCAATATGCACCAGCCCCGTATCCACGCCAACGGTGATCGCGCCGCGATCGATGAGGCCAACGACCTGCGACAGATTCATCTTCGGCGGCACCCAGGCGTCGTCACCCAGCGCGGTGGCCAGTCGCAGCGAGACCTCGCGCTCCGCCGCACTGCCCCACGGCAATACGATCCGCAACCCTTGCGACGCCAGATCGCGACCCAGCGCAATCCAGTCGTCTTCCGGCCACGTTTTGTCGTCGCGCGACGTGGCGTGCACGAACACCGCATACGGATAGTCCGGACACTGGCTGTGGTCGGCGCGCTCGGTGGCAATGCCGAAGTCGATCTCGTCGGTTACCTTGAACCCCATCGCTTCGGCCACCAGCAGCCGCGAGCGCGTAACCACATGCGTGTGCGGCTCGATGCGCACGGTATGCCGGTAGAGGTAACGCACCGGCCACTCGTAGCTGGCCCCTTCGGTCCGGTTGCCCAACCCCCACACGGCGCCGCGTGCCGTGCGCGCGATCCAGCCAGTCTTGATCAGACCCTGCGTGTCGATCACGTAGTCGTAAGGGGTTTCGCGCAAGGCGCGGCGAAAGGCGCCGATCTCCTGCCACGTGCGTGCGGCGAGCGGCTGCTTGCGCCAGCGGCGCAACGCGAAAGGAATGACCCGGCGCACCCCGCGCACGAGTTTGACGAGGTCGACGAAGCCCTCTTCCACCACCCAGTCGATCTGGGCGTCGGGATGGTGGCGCACAATGTCCTGCACCACGGGCATGTTATGGACGACGTCGCCGAGCGACGAGACTTTGACGATCAGAACCTGCAACCGCACGCCCCGGCGGTTCGGCCGGGCCTCGTGAGCAAAACCGCGATTTTACCCCGACCCGGCCCGCCGAACAGCGTTGATTGCGCCGTTCTTGCAGCGGTCCCCTTACGGCGTATCTTGTGGCGTCCACTCGACGCCCATCAGGTATCCCTTAAGACGTCCCGCGCCGGTTGCCCGGCGCTGGGACCCCCAGGCCTCGCCTCAGAACGGCAGCTTGGCGTCGGGTTTCACGGCCAGGATGGCGCGGCGGAAGTCGTCTTGAATGCGCGCGATGGCCGCATCGCTGTCGGCCTCGAAGCGCAGCACGACGACCGGCGTGGTGTTCGACGAACGGGCCAGACCGAAACCATCCGCATATTCGACACGCACGCCGTCGATCTTGACGATGTCCCGCGCTCCGTCGAACTTGGCGGTCTCGCGCAGCTTGTCGATCAACGCGAAGTTCTCGCCTTCGGCCAGCGGGATCTGCAGCTCGGGCGTCGAAATCGAGTTGGGCAGCGCATTGAGCACCGCGCTCGGATCGGCTGCCTTCGACAGGATTTCAAGCAGACGCGCGCCCGTGTACAGGCCGTCGTCGAAACCGTACCAGCGGTCCTTGAAGAACACGTGGCCGCTCATCTCGCCCGCGAGCGGTGCGCCCGTCTCCTTGAGCTTGGCCTTGACCAGCGAGTGCCCTGTCTTCCACATCAGCGGCTCGCCGCCGTGCTTTTGCACCCAATCCGCGAGGTTGCGGGTGCACTTCACGTCGTAGATGATCTTCTCGCCCGGATGGCGGCTCAGCACCTCGGCGGCGAAGAGCATCAACTGGCGATCCGGATAGATGATCTGACCGTCCTTGGTGACTACGCCGAGACGGTCGCCGTCGCCGTCGAACGCGAGGCCGATCTCGGCATCGGTCGTCTGCAGCGTGCGGATCAGATCCTGGAGGTTCTCCGGATGGGCGGGATCCGGGTGATGGTTCGGGAACGTGCCGTCGACCTCGCAGAACAGCTCGATGACATCGCAGCCGAGCATCTGGAACAGCGCCGGGGCGTAAGCGCCCGCCACACCGTTGCCGCAGTCCACCGCGATCTTCATCGGACGCGCCAGATGCACGTCGCCCGCGATGCGCGCGCGATACGACTCACCGATCTCGTCGGCCGTGTACGTGCCCTGCCCCGTCTCGAAGTCCTGCTGGCCGATCAGCGTGGCGAGGTCCTGAATGGCATCGCCGTAGATCGCCCGACCGCGCAAGACCATCTTGAAACCGTTGTAGTCGGGCGGGTTGTGGCTACCCGTGACCATGATGCCGGAGTCGACGATGCGGCCATGCAGTGTGACGTTCGTCGCGAAATACACCATCGGCGTAACGACGACGCCGATATCGACCACATCGACACCGGCGGCGCGCAGGCCGTCTGAGAGCGCGCCGACCAGTTCGGGTCCGGACAGACGGCCGTCGCGACCGACCACGACCGCGTTGCCGCCTTCGCGACGCACCGCCGTGCCGAACGCGCGTCCGATCAGGTGCGCGACGTTGGCATCCAGGGTCTTGCCGACGATACCGCGGATGTCGTATGCCTTGAAAATCGCAGGTGAAACTTGCGTGGTTTGCGTCATGGGGGAGGATCTCTCGGAAGCGAGGGAAAAAGTCGTCATCCGACGCGAGGGGCCGGGCGTATCGCCTGGGCGAACCCATACGTAACGGAAATGTCGAGGGGCGTCGGCCGGAAAGCCAGCGCCGAGCGCGCAGCAAACGCGAAATCCCGGCAGGAAGACCGGCCGGGATCGGCTGCATTACGCTAAAATTATACGGGACTTCGCCGCACTGCGGCATTTCCCTCCAAACCCTTGTCAGCGATCGCCTACAATCAGTGTCCGCGCATCGTGACAAGCGTGTGACGCCCCCAGCACCGGCCTTGCGAGGCCGGTTTTGCTTATCTTGACTTGAGAACGAGTGAGCCGCGCGAGCGCCACATGCCCTATCGCACCATCATTCGCAACATCCTCTGGATGCTGACCGAGCGCGGCGCGCAGATCGTCGGTGGCATCGCCGTCTCCGGCCTACTGGCACGCAGTCTCGGCGCCGCGCAGTTCGGCCTGTTTCAGTACGCGCAATCGCTCGTGTTCCTCGCCGCGTCCCTCACGCTGTTGTGCGGCAGCGAGGTCGTGGTGCCGCGACTGGTCGGCAAGACCGAGGCGGAGCAACGCACGGTCATCGCCCATGCTTTCGTGCTGCGCCTGGCCGCTGCGGCCGTCGCCTACGCAGCGTTGGCCATCTACGTCATCGGGTTTGCCGAGTCCGAGCTGGTCGCCATTGCCCTCTGGCTCGGCGTGGCGCTCTGGTTCCGCGAGCCTGCGGGCATTGTCATCGCATGGTTGCAGGCACGCACGTTCAACCGGCCGAGCGTCGCGGCCAACCTCTGCGGGCTCGGCGTCAAACTCGCCCTCGTGGCGCTCCTGTTCGTGACGCACGCGGGCGTTGCCGCGTTCGCGGTCGTCTACGCTGTCGAGGCCGTCGTGGCCGCCGCGTTGCTGGTTCGGTATTACTTCAAGCATTCGCCGAAGACGCCTGTGATCTGGCGGCGCACGTTGCTGGTCGACCTGCTCTCGAGCGGCATGACGTTCTGGGGCGGCCTGATGCTCATGATCCTCTTCAAGCGTATCGACCAGCTTGTGCTCAAGCCGCTCATCCCGCTCGCGGAACTCGGCGCGTATGCCGCCGCCATGCAGATCACGGAAAACTTCGTGCTCGTGGCGCCGATCATCGCGAATTCGCTCGCGCCGCAACTGATCTTTCAGACGTTCGACAACGCCACCGCGAGACGCAATACCGTGCGTGCCGTGTGGCTGATGGTCGCCGCCGGCGCTTGCCTGGCGATGCCGATAGCGCTGCTGGCGCCCTGGATCGTGCACCTGATCTATGGCGCCGGGTTCGCGGAGTCGGCGCAAATTCTTCGCGTCTCGGCGCTCATGGGGATTCTGGTGTTCGCCGACGCCGCCCTGAACCTCACGCTGATTCGTCGCGGCGCCGGACGCTGGGTCATCGCGAAGTGGCTATGTGCGGCCGTGGTGGCCTTTACAGTCGTGCGCGGCCTGGCCCCGCATTTCGGAGCGCTCGCCGGCGCATTTGGCTACGGCGCGGGGTATGCGGCCGCGCTGGTGCTCGGCGTCTGGTTGCTCCGGCGAGACTGATGCGATGACGCCGTCTCATTCCCCGAACAACCACGTCGACCGTACCCTCTGCCTGTTCACGGGTACGCTCGCGGCCTTCGCCGGCGCCGAACGCGCGACGGCCACGCTCGCGAACGCGCTTGCGGCGCGCGGGCATCGCGTGCACGTGCTGTCGTTGTGGGGCCATACGCCCGTCTTCCCGTTGGCGCCCGGTGTCGCGCACCACGCGATGTTCGCCGAGCGCTTGGCGTTCAAGCATCACTACATGTCCATCGTTCGGCAGGTGCGGCGCTACGTGCGCGAGCAAGCCATCGATGTGCTGATCGACGTCGACCCGATGCTCGCGCTCTACACCGTGCCCGCCACGATCGGACTGCCGCTGCAACGCATCGCCTGGGAGCACAGCACCTATGCCAGCGACCTCGGCCGACGCGCCCG
>NZ_KB290494.1:17497-27335 GCF_000282835.1 Pandoraea sp. B-6
GGCGCGTGCGCTGGCGGCACGTCGGTACGACGCCGTGGTCGTGCTCACTGACGCCGACCGCGACGCGTGGCGAATGCATCATCCCCACGCCCGGGCGCAGTTCGTCACGCTTCCCAATCCGCTGGGCCTTGCGATCCCGGACGCGCCTCCCGAGCCCAGCAGCGAGGGCGGCATTCTCGCCGTCGGGCGCCTGGTTCCGGAGAAGGGCTTCGACCGCCTGATCGACGCTTGGGCGCGTATCGCCCGCGACGCCCCGGGCTGGCAGGTGCGTATTGTGGGCGATGGCCCGCTGCGCGACGCGCTGCTCGCGCAAGCGCGCGACACCGGGGTCGGCGACAGCGTGCAGGTGCTGCCCGCCGTGGCCGACATCGCGCAGCACTATGCGCGGGCGGCGATCTACTGTCTCCCGTCGCGACGTGAAAGTTTCGGACTCGTGTTAATTGAAGCCAAGGCGTATGCGGTGCCCATCGTGGCCTACGCTGCCGATGCGGGGCCCCGCGCGCTGTTGCATGACGAGGTCGACAGTCTGATCATTGACGACGGCGATATCGAGGGGTTGGCTGGCGGGCTCAAACGGCTGATCGGCGACGCCTCCGTGCGACGCAGACTTGGCCTGGCGGGCTACGCCCACGCGCGGGACTTCGGCGCGGATGCCATTGCGGCGCATTGGGAAGCGCTATGGGCCGAGGGCGGTTCGACACCGCGGAGCGCGCGATGAAGATTGTCCTGTTCGTCACCGGTCTGCAATTGGGGGGAGCGGAAACGCAGGTGGCCGATCTCGCCCGGGGTTTCCTCGCGCGCGGGCATGATGTCGCACTCATCTCGCTCACGGGCACCTGTGCCATCGCCTTGCCGGAATCGCCGCGGCTCACGCTCATTGAATTGAAGGCGGGCAAGACGCCGTGGTCCCTCGCGTGTGCGTTGCGAAGCCTCGTCGCGCACCTGCGCGCGTGGCAGCCCGACGTCGTGCACGCCCACATGGTGCATGCCAACCTGTTGGCTCGCATGGCTCGGTGGTTTGCCCCGGTGCCGGTGCTGGTGACGAGCGCGCACAGCCGCAATGAAGGCGGACGTCTGCGGATGCTGGCCTATCGGCTGACGGATCGGTGGACGGATTTGACGACGAACGTCAGCGACGACGCGGTGGCCGCCTTCGTTGCGCAACGCGCCGCGCCGGCGGAACGTATCGTGAGCGTGCCCAATGGCATCGACACGGATCGCTACCGTCCCGATGAGCAGGTTCGGTCGCAGTGGCGCGCGGCCATGCCCACGTTGCCCTCGACGGCGACGCTCATCGTCTTCGCGGCGGGCCGGATGGTGGAAGCGAAGGACTATCCGACGCTGATCGACGCGTTCTCGCACGTGCGCCTGGCGGTGCCCGAAGCACGCCTCGCGATCGCCGGAGACGGGCCGCTACGCGGTGCTATGCAGGCGCTCGTGGACGCACGCGGGCTGGCCCATGCGATTACGCTGCTCGGGCGTAGCAACGACATCGCGCAATGGATGTGTGCCGCGGACGTCTACGCGATGTCGTCCGCCTGGGAAGGATTGCCGCTCGTGATTGGCGAGGCGATGGCCAGCGGCTTGCCCGTCGTGTCGACTGACTGCGGGGGGGTGCGTGAACTCCTCGGCACCGTTTCGGGCAACACGCTCGTGCCAGTAGGCAATGCGCAGGCGCTCGGCGACGCCCTGATTCGCCACCTGCGCGCCGGCGCGAGCGCGCGTCACGCGACCGGCGTCGCCAATCGCGAGCGCATCATCACCCATTACTCCCTCGATGCGGTCGTGGCGCGCTGGATCGCGGTCTATGCGCGTCTGCGCGAAACGCGTCGCAACCGCTCCTGATTACACCACGACCCTGTCAATGACATCGCCCGTCCTGCTCTGCTCCAACACCTTCTGGTCGATCTACAACTTCCGGCGTGGCCCGATTGCCGCGCTGCTGGCGGCGGGTCATCCGGTGCACGTCGCGGCGCCAGACGATGCGTTCGCCACGCAGCTCGCCGAAATGGGCTGCGTCGTCCATCGCGTCCCGATGGCCGCCAAGGGACAAAATCCGCTGCAGGATCTCGGGCTGATGTGGCGGCTCTTTTGTCTTTACCGGCAAGTTCGTCCGGCGGTGATCTTCCACTACACGATCAAACCGAACATCTACGGATCGATCGCCGCACGCCTTGCCCATATTCCGTGCGTGTCGATGACCACGGGGCTCGGATACGTCTTCATTCGCGAATCGCTGACCACGAGGCTGGCGCGACAGCTCTACCGCGTCGCGTTTCGTCATACGCTCGAGAATTGGTTTCTCAACGCCGAAGACCATCGGGCGTTTGTCGAAGGCGGACTTGTTGCGATCGGCAAAACCCGGTTGCTGCCGGGAGAGGGTGTCGATCTCGCTCACTTCGCCAAGGCGCCGTGGCCGACATCGAACTCGCCCGCCGACGCTCCGCCCGAACCAATGCGCTTTCTCCTCATCGCCCGTCTGCTTCGCGACAAGGGCGTGCTGGAGTATGTGGAGGCCGCGCGTGCCCTACGCGCCGAGATGCCGCACCTGACCTTTCAAATGCTCGGCGCGACCGATGTCGAGAATCCCTCGGCCGTCACACGCAGCGAGGTCGACGCTTGGCAGCGCGAAGGCGTCGTCGAGTATCTCGGCACGACCCGCGACGTCCGGCCCATCATTGCGAATGCGCATTGCGTGGTATTGCCGTCGTACCGTGAGGGCCTCTCGCGCACCTTACTCGAAGCCAGCGCGATGGGGCGACCGCTCGTCGCGAGCGATGTGCCGGGTTGCCGCGACGTGATCAACGATGGGGTGACCGGCCGGCTCGTGCGTGCACGCGACGCCGCCGCACTGACCGCCTGCCTGCGGGACATGGCCCAGATACCCGCGCGCCAGCTCGTCCGGATGGGCGATGCCGGGCGTGCTAAAGTAGCGCGCGAATTCGACGAACATGTCGTCATTGCAGAGTATTTTCGGATTCTCGGATCCCTCCCCGCATCATGCTGAGTCTCGCCATCGCCCTGCTCGTGTCGTTCATCGCGACGCTCCTGATCGTCCGCTATGCGCACGTTCACGCCCGCTTCTCCGGCGATAGCGATGTTGCCGGCGTGCAGAAGTTTCACGTGCGTCCGGTGCCGCGCATCGGCGGCGTCGGCATTCTGGCGGGCCTGATCGTGGCCGCCACGGCGCTCGGTTTCTCGTATCCCGTCGTCTCGCGCAATATCCTCCTGCTCGTTGCCTGCGGCCTGCCCGCGTTCTTCGCCGGCTTTGTCGAAGACCTGACCAAGAAAGTGACGCCGACGGTGCGTCTCATCTGCACGATGTTCGCCGCGCTGCTGGCCTGGCTTCTGCTCGACATCCATATCACGCGCATCGACATCGGCTTGGCCGACCGCGCGTTGATGCTCGCCGCCGTGTCGGTGCCACTCACCGTGCTCTGCGTGGCCGGCATGGCCAATGCCGTCAACATCATCGACGGGTTCAACGGGCTCGCCGCGATGGTCGCGATGATCATGTTCGCCTCGCTCGGCTATGTCGGGTTTCAGGTGCAAGACCCCGTTGTGCTCACTACCTCAATGATCATGGTGGGCGCGATCCTCGGGTTCTTCATCTTCAATTTTCCCGGCGGACTGATCTTTCTCGGCGATGGAGGTGCGTATTTCATCGGCTTCATGCTGGCCGAAATTGCCGTGTTGTTGGTCATGCGCAACCCGCAGGTATCGCCGTGGTACCCGGCACTGATGGTGATTTACCCCGCCTTTGAGGTCTGTTTCTCAATCTATCGCAAGCGCTTCGTGCGCGGTATGTCGCCCGGCATTCCCGATGGCGTGCACCTGCACATGCTCGTCTACAAGCGGCTGATGCGTTGGGCCGTCGGCGCCCGCACGGCAAGCGCGCTGACGCAACGCAACTCCTTGACGTCTCCGTACCTCTGGCTGCTATGCTTGCTGGCAGTGATCCCGGCGACGGTGTTCTGGCGACACAGTCTGGTGCTCGCGCTGTGCTGCGTCGCCTTCATGGTGACGTATGTCTGGCTGTATCTGCGCATCGTTCGCTTCAAAGCACCCCGCTGGCTGATTTTCAAAAAGTGAACGCCCCAAGGGCAACGCATCGCAGACGCGAAGCCGCGGCACCCGCCATCCCCATGATCGGGACAACTAGACAGACGAGACAGCGCCACCTCCGCCATGCGTGACATCTATGCTATCGGCGACCTGCAGGGTTGCCAGACGTCGTTTGAACAACTGCTCGCGCACCTGCCTCAGGACGCGGATCTCTGGCTGGCAGGCGACCTCGTCAATCGCGGGCCGCGCTCGCTCGATACGTTGCGCCAGGTCATCGCGCTGGGCGATCGCGTCACGGCCGTGCTCGGCAATCACGATCTTCATCTGCTGGCCGTGGCGGCCGGTGTGCGCCAGACCCACGGCAGCGACACCCTCGACGACATTCTCAAGGCCCCCGACCGCGACGCCCTCATCGACTGGGTACGCCATCGACCGCTCGCGCATTTCGCACAGGGTCATCTGATGGTGCATGCCGGCGTGCTCCCACAATGGGACGCCGCGCAGGTCATCACGCTCGCTCGCGACGTGGAGCGGCAGTTGCGTGGCCCGGACTGGAGAACGTTCCTGTCGCGCATGTTCGGCAATCAGCCCGATCGGTGGCAAGACGATCTGAGCGACGAAGACCGTCAACGTCTCACGATCAACGCCCTCACACGCATGCGCTTTTGCACAGCGGACGGGCGCATCGACTTCAAGATCAAGGAAGGGGCCGACGCGGCCACGGACGAGTTGAAGCCCTGGTTCGACACGCCGAACCGTCGCACAGCCAATGTCACGGTGGCGTTCGGTCACTGGTCCGCGCTCGGACTGGTCATGCGCGACAATCTGCTCGCGCTCGATACGGGCTGCGTCTGGGGCGGGCAGTTATCCGCGGTGAAGCTCGCTAGCGCGCCCGCCGCGCGCGAGCTGGTTCAGGTCGACTGCCCGCAGATTCGCGATCCGCTTGCACTGGCTGACGACAAGACGCGCGACAAGGTCAAAAAGGTGGACAGGACCCAAGACGCGCCCAAGGCCGCGAAAGCCGAGAAGTCCGATAGAGGCGCCGTAGGCAAAATCGGAAAGTTTGGAAAGGTGGAGAGGGCTGGGAAATCGGCGAAAGCGGACAAAGCTGAGAAGCGCAAAGGCCATTGATTGATCGCGCGTGGGCGACGTCTTGCGGCCCGTCTCGTGAGTGACGTCTGCGTCGCTACGGTCATCGCCCTGACGAACGATAACGGCGCCCACGGGCGCCGTTTTTTGTGTCGCGCGACACGCGTCAGACCTGAACGGCCCGCACCGTATCGTCGTCTTCGTCACCCAATGCCGAGTCACGCGAGCCGACCGAGCCGCTCTGCGGCAACACTGCCTCGGGCAGAAACCCTTGCAAGGCATCGCCAACCGCCCGCTGCGCGCCGAGCGCAAACTCGCGACGGTGCTGACCGTCTTGCGGATGCTGCGGTTCGCCCACCGACAAGCGCACCGTCATGGGCGGCGCGCGCAGAATCATGTCGATGGACTCGATCAGACTCGTTTCGCCGATATACGCCGGCGCCATCGTATGGCGCCCGCTCTCGGCATCGGTATAGAACAGACACAGCGGCTGCACCGGCCTGGAAGTAGCCACCGGCGCTTGCAGCAGATTGGCGTGGAACGGCAACAAGCTTCGACCGTCCGTGGTCGTGCCTTCGGGGAAGACGGTGATGATGTCCCCATCGCGCAGGCAATCGGACAGGTAATGCATGATGCGGCGGGCGTCGGCACGGCGCTCACGTTGCAGGAAGATGGTGCGCGTCTGCACGCACAGCCAGCCGACCAACGGCCAGTGGCGAATCTCGGCCTTGGCGACAAACCGCACCGGCTGCCACGCATTGATCGCGAAGATGTCGATCCACGACACGTGGTTGCACAGCAGCATCACGCCGCTGTCCGGCAACGGTGCCCGCTGCTCGACTTCGAGACGCATGCCGCACAGCTTCAACAGCTTTTGCGACCATGCGCGTATGCGACGATGCTTCGCCGCTTCCGACAGGAACGGGAAAAACAGCAGCGCGGTCAGCAGACCGCGTGTGAGGTGCAAGCCAAGACGAATTTTTTTGATTAGCAGCACGACAATCGCATCCTAGACGGCGAGGGTTTCGTGCGCCACGTGGCCACCCACCAGCGTGAGACCTACACGACCCGGCACTTCGTAACCCAGAAACGGCGTGTTGTGGCCGGCACTGCGCATCTGCTGCGCGGACACCGTCCAGTGTGCCGACGGTGCAAACACACATAGGTCTGCCGGTTGTCCCGGCGCAAGCCGGCCCGCCCCCGGGGCCACCGTCGCGACCCGCTGTCCCGGCCCGTACGTCACCCGCGCCAGCGCATCGACCAACGGCACGCGCGACTCGTCGGCCCACTTCAACACCAGCGACAGGAGCAACTCCACGCCGCTCGCGCCCGGCTCGGCTTCGGCAAACGGGACGAGACGTGCGTCGACCGCCAGCGGCGTATGGTCCGAGCAAATGGCATCGACCGTGCCGTCGCGCGCGGCGTCGCGGATGGCCTCTCGGTCACGTTGCCCTCGCAGTGGCGGATCGAGTCGATACTGAGCATCAAAATAGCCGATGTCCATATCGCTCAGATGGAGATGATGCGCGGCGACGTCGCACGTCACCGGCAACCCTTCGGCCTTGGCCGAGCGCACGAGCGCCAGCCCCGCCGCGGACGACAGACGGCACAGATGCACGCGCGTGCCCGTCACACGTACGAGTTCCAGAATCGTGTGCAACGCGATGGTCTCGGCCGCCACCGGAATGCCCGCCAGTCCGAGACGAGAGGCAACGGCACCGCTGGCCGCCACGCCGCCGGCCGCCAGCGCGGCGTCCTGCGGGCGCAACCAGACAGTCAGCCCAAACGTGCCCGCGTACTGCATCGCGCGCAACAAGGTGCGGTTGTCCGTGATCGACGCGTTGGCCTGCGACAGTCCGATGCAGCCCGCTCGCGCCAACTGCGCCATTTCCGTGAGTTCTCGGCCGGCAAGTCCCACCGTCAAGGCGCCCAGCGGATGCACCTGCGCATGGTGCACGGCACGGGCGCGCAACTGCAGCATTTCGACGAGATCCGGCGCGTCGAGCACAGGGTTGGTATCGGGTGGGCAAACGACGCGCGTGACCCCGCCAGCCAGCGCCGCCGCGGCTTCGCTGGCCGCCGTCATGCGACGTGCCGCCAAATCGACCAGCCCGGGCATGACCGCCAGCCCCGTCACGTCGAAGGTTCGGTCAGCGACGAAGTCGGCCGGCGGCATGCCCAGCGCAGCAATGCTGCCCGCCGCGATGAAGACGTCCTGGACACGATCGGTTCGGGTCGAGGGATCGATGACGCGGCCGCCCTTCAGATGCAGTTTCATGGCGCCCTCACCCGTGCGTTGCGGCAACGATACTCATCGCCGCCATGCGCACGGCAATGCCGAACGATACTTGTTCGAGAATGACCGACTGCGGACCGTCCGCAACCGCCGAATCGATTTCCACACCGCGGTTCATCGGTCCGGGATGCATGACGATGGCGTCGGGTTTGGCCAAAGCGAGACGCGCTGGCGTCAAGCCGTAATATTTGAAATACTCGGCCGCCGACGGCAGCAACGCGCCGCTCATTCGCTCGTTTTGTAGCCGCAGCATGATGATGACGTCGACGTCGCGCAGCCCTTCATCCATGTCGTGGAATACGCGCACGCCGAGTTGCTCTAGGCCCTCGGGCAACAGCGTGCGCGGCCCGATGGCGCGCACTTCCGGCACGCCCAGCGTGGTGAGCGCGTGAATGTCGGAGCGCGCCACGCGCGAATGCAGAATGTCACCGACGATCGCTACCGTCAGATTCTGAAATTCGCCCTTGTGATGACGAATCGTGTACATGTCGAGCAAGCCTTGCGTCGGGTGCGCGTGACGCCCGTCGCCGGCGTTGATGACATGCACGTGCGGCGCACAATGCTCCGCGATCAGGTAAGGTGCGCCCGATTGGGCGTGACGCACGACGAACAGATCCGCGTGCATGGCCGACAGGTTGCCGATGGTGTCGAGCAGCGTTTCGCCCTTGCTCGTCGAGGACGCGTTGATATTCAGATTCAGCACATCGGCCGACAGACGCGCAGCGGCAATCTCGAACGTCGTGCGCGTACGTGTCGAATTCTCGAAGAAGAGATTGAAGACCGACTTGCCGCGTAGCAGCGGCACCTTCTTCACATCGGCATCGTTCACGCCGACGAACTGCGTGGCGGTGTCGAGAATGTGCATCAATACGGCGCGCGGCAGCCCTTCCACCGTCAGCAAATGCTTCAGCTCACCGTTGCGGTTTAGCTGCGGGTGGCCGCGCCGGCCCAGGATTCCGTTAGCCATGCAGGGGCTCCGGGGCGAGTCGGCGTTGCGTGGCGTCGCATTGGCGGCGCGCGGGCGGAATGCCGCTCGGGATATCAGACAGGAACATGCTCGTCGAAATATTGCTGAAGGATGATGCGAGCGGCCTCGGCGTCGAGCGATGTCTTTTGCGAAACCTTGACGCCCGCCTCGGCCAGCGCCGCGGCGGCAGCGACCGATGAGTAACGCTCGTCGACCCACACGACCGGCACGTTGAATCGTCCGTTGAGTTGGTTGCCGAAGCGCTTGGCTTGCTGGGTCATCTCGTGCGGCGTGCCGTCCGGATGGCACGGCAGCCCGACGACGATGAGTTCGGGTTCCCATTCGGCGATGAGCCTACCGGTCTCGGCGAACCGGACTTCACGATTGAGATTGGCCACGACGGTCAATGCGCTGGCCTCGCGCAACATCAGATTGCCGATGGCGACCCCGATTCGGCGCTCGCCGTAATCGAAGGCGAGGACCGTGGCACTGCCAGCCGTCATGCGTGACCCGCGTCGGCGGACAGCATCGACGAGGTAACGCCCAGCAACGCCAACGCAGCATCGAAGCGCTCGGCCGGCGGCACGTCGAACACGATGCCCGGATCCGCTGCGACCGTCAGCCAGCCGTTGCGGCCGATCTCGTCTTCCAGCTGCCCGGCGCCCCAACCCGAATGTCCCAGCGTCAGCAGGAAACGATGCGGTCCCTGACCATTCGCGACGGCTTCGAGCACGTCTTTCGAGGTTGTCATTTCGAGACCGCCCGGCACCGACAGCGAGGAGCTATAGGGCGCGCCGGTCGACTCATGCAGCACGAAGCCGCGCTCGGTCTGCACCGGCCCGCCGAAAAACACTGGCTGATGCGCGAGGGGATCGATTTCCAGCTTGAGATCGAGCCGCTCGAAGAGCGACTGCAGATCGATGTCGGTGGGACGATTGATGACCAGCCCGATCGCCCCTTTTTCGCTGTGTTCACACAGGTACACGACGGTACCGGAAAACGTCGGATCGGCCATGCCCGGCATGGCGATGAGGAATTGATTCGTGAGGTTGATACGGTCGTTCGGCATAGGGCCAAAGTTTATCGGAAGCTGTTTGACGGTCTGCTGCCCGGGTGTTGCCTTGCGCAGCGGGTGCTGCGGGTCAGCAGACGAACTTTTTCCGCATCGTGATACGGCCATCAGCTGCCAATGGCAGCCTTTGCGCCGACTTTATCACGGAACGTCGCGCCCGGTGACGAGCCGCTGTCCGAATACGCTGGCGTCCAGCGCACGCTCGCGCCACATCGCCATTTCCGCGATCAGGTCGGGCCGCGACTCCGGATAAGTATCGGCGGCAAACTGATGCAGCATGCCGCGCAACGCCTTGACCGTCATCGCCAGCGCCGCCGGCCCCCCTGGCTCCGCCGGCGGCGAGGCGGCA